>JBFEWA010000003.1:0-26877 GCA_041546605.1 Bermanella sp. | reverse complement strand
AAGGTGTTCGTTATATTGATATAAGGATTCAGATAGTGCGGGTTGTAAGCTGGTGGCCAGATTATCAATCTCAGCCATGCTCTGCTCACGCGCTTTGGGGATATCCACCGAAAAGCGATACAAGCCATGACCCACTTGCATCAACAAGGTAGCAATGACCATCAGCATGGCCAAACGAATGGATAAACCGCGAGGCTTCATTGCATTACCTCACGGCCAGAACACATAACGAATATTCTTGATACACCCATAGCCGGCCACATTGAAATACCTTCAATTAAGCTTAGACCATAGGGTTGGGGTGCGCCCTACACGAGGGCGAGATTATTTAAGGTAGGGTACGCTGACGCAGGGCTTCAAATAAGCAAACACCGGTGGCCACAGAAACATTCAAAGAGCTCACATCCCCTTGCATAGGGATGTGAATCAAATGATCACAGGCTTCGCGGGTTAAACGGCGCAAGCCCTTGCCTTCCGCTCCCATAACGATAGCGATGGGGCCTTTTAAGTCGGTTTTATACACGGACTCACTGGCTTCACCTGCAGTACCATAAAGCCAGATGCCACGTTCTTGTAGCTCTTTGAGTGTACGTGCCAAGTTGGTCACCTGATAAAATGGTACCGTTTCCGCTGCACCACAGGCCACCTTACTCACAGTCGCAGTTAAACCTACGGCTTTGTCTTTAGGGGCAATTACTGCGTGTACGCCAGCGGCATCGGCAGTACGTAAACACGCACCTAGATTATGTGGGTCGGTAATGGTGTCGAGAATCAGCAAGAACGCCGGTTCATCCATGGCATCCAGCTGACGCAATAAATCGTTTTCACCTTTTACTTGCGCCGGTTTCACCCGCACGGCGATGCCTTGGTGATTACCTTGGGCTTTGTCGTCCAAGAAGGCTTTTTTCACCACTTGCACGGAAATACTGTGTTGCTTGGCAAGGGTGAATAATTCCTGCAAACGTTCGTCATCACGGCCTTGTTGCACGTACATTTCACGCACTCGCTCACTGGAGCGTTTTAAAACATTGCTTACCGCATGAATACCAAAAACAATTTCATCACTCATGATTCAAACTTCTCTACTTTTTCTTTTTAGCCGTTTTTTTACTGGCTTTCTTTTTCGCGTTATTGAGTTTTTGGCGTTTGCTTGGTTTCTTCTTTTTCTTAGCCGCACTCTTGGCTTCATCCATGAGTTTCTTTTTGTCTTCCTTAGCTTTGGCATACGGATCGGCTTTATCTGCCGAGCCACTGTCTTCTGGCATACTCAAGGTGGGTTTGCGTTTGCGCACAGAGCCTATGGTACGTTTACCACTGGAGGCTCGTGGTGCACTGCGCTTCCCTTTGGGATTAGCCACACCGCCAGCATTGGCTCCGAACATTTCAAAATCAATCTTACGATCATCTAGGTCCACTCGAGACACAATCACTTGTACGGTATCACCCATGCGGAAGCGACGACCGGTGCGCTCACCTTTTAAAATCATATGCACAGGATCAAACTGATAAAAATCACTGGTGAGATTGGTCACATGCACCAAGCCTTCAATGTACAAATCATTTAGCTGCACAAAGATACCAAAGTTGGTGACACTACTAATGACCCCTTCGAATTCTTCACCCACGTGAGCGCGCATGTATTCACACTTCAGGAAGTCCATCACATCGCGGGTGGCATCATCGGCACGGCGTTCGGTTAATGACGCTTGCTCACCTAATTGTAATAACGCCGCCATGTCATAAGGGTAAATGGCCGACTTACTAATGGGCTGAGCCCCTTCAGCACGACGAATAGTTTTCAACAAGGCATCGTCATCGCGTTCGCTGCGAATCAATTGGCGAATGGCACGGTGCACCATTAAGTCTGGGTAACGACGAATCGGTGAGGTGAAATGCGTGTACGCAGGATAAGCTAAACCAAAATGGCCTTCGTTATCCGGCTGATAAACCGCTTGGCTCATGGAGCGTAGCAACATGGTTTGAATCAGGTGCGCATCGGGACGCCCTTCGATTTGATTCATCACATGTAAAAAATCTTTCGGCGTGGGTTTCAAGCCACCACCTAGTACTAAACCTTGCTCGTTCAAATATTGCTTCAAGTTCTCGAGTTTTTGCTCGCTCGGCCCTTGGTGCACACGATACAAACCCGGTTGCTTGTGCTTTTCCAAGAAGCGCGCGGTGGCCACGTTGGCACACAGCATACATTCTTCAATCACCTTATGGGCATCGTTACGATGCACCGGCACGATGTCTTCGATCTTACGTTCGGCATTGAAAATAATACGAGTTTCAACGGTTTCAAATTCGATGGCACCGCGCTCACTACGGGCGGCACGCAAGGATTTATACAAGTCGTATAAGGTGTCCAATTGCGGCACCACATGAGAATATTGCTCACGTAATGCTTGGCCTTCCTCACCGTTTTTATCTTCGAGAATTTTACCCACTAACTTGTAGGTTAAACGGGCATGGCTGTGCATGACCCCTTCATAAAATTGATAGCCACTGATATTGCCCGCTGCGCTGATGTTCATTTCACACACCATACACAAGCGATCCACATGGGGATTTAACGAGCACAAACCGTTACTGAGTTTCTCTGGCAACATGGGCACCACGTGTTCCGGGAAGTACACACTGTTACCGCGATTTTGCGCTTCTTTGTCTAACGGGGAATTCACCGCGACATAGTGACTCACATCGGCAATGGCCACATACAAGCGCCAGCCTTTGGTTTTAGGATTGTATTCCGCGAGTACGGCATCATCGAAATCTCGGGCGTCTTCACCATCTATGGTGACAAACGGTAGATGGCGCAAATCAATGCGATGCTGTTTATCTGCATCCGTCACTTCATCTGGGATTTTCGCCACTTGTTCTTCCACGGCTTGCGGGAAAACAAAAGGAATCTCATGGCTGCGCAGGGCAATATCGATTTCCATACCAGGAGCAAGGTGATCCCCCAACACTTCAGTAATGCGGCCTAACGCCAATTGACGTGAATCCGGTTGTTTGGTGATTTCCACCACCACAAACTGGCCGTTCTTGGCCGCGCCCATGTCGTTTCCGGCGATCATGATTTCTTGAGTCACGCGACGGCTATCGGGTGCCACATAGCCACTGTCACCCTGAGTATAAAAACGACCCACCAGCTGATGGGTATTTCGCTGAATCACTTCAACGATGATGGCTTCTTGTTTACCACGGTTATCGGCGCCGGCTAAACGTACCGCCACCACGTCGCCATCAAATACCTTACGCATTTGCTTGGCAGAAAGGTGTAAATCGTCGCCACCCTCTTCTTTAATAAGGAAGCCATAACCATCTTTGTGGCCTTGCACGCGTCCACGGATCAGCTGAACTTGAGACATAGGGGTGTAAGCACGGCGGCGATCTTCGACTAATTGACCGTCGCGACACATGGCGATTAAACGGCGGCGCAGGGCCTCGATTTGGTCTTCCCCTTCCACATGCAAGCGTTCCACTAGCTGTAAATGGGTCAAAGGCACCGGGTGAGATTCTAAATATTCAAGAATGAGTTCACGACTGGCTACTGGGTTGTCGTATTTGTCCGCTTCGCGCTTAGCAAATGGATCGGTAAGGTTTTTTGATTTTGCAGTTGTTTTGGTTTTTTTCATAGAAGGGGATTATACACGCTCTGATCATAAGCGGTTGATTTTTTAAACATGGCTGTCGATCACCATTCATACATGTTCATCTTGTTAGCACCATGCCAGTAAATCCCGTCATGTTCTACGATAAACCTTACTCGGCATCTAACTTTTTACGCAGCTGATGTCCTTGGCGCTGCACCACATGCTGAATCAACACTTCTTGATAGGCGTGATGCATGTCATCGAAGTCCAAACGAATCACATAGGGCTCTTCCGATAGGGCAGGGTAATCCGGATTATTGCCCACACCAGCTACATGGGCTTGGGAGCGCACTAGTTCATGATTAGGCTGCAAATAAATATTCACCATCACTTGCTGATTAATAGGCAAGACTTCTTGCCATGTGAACGCCACCCCACAGGCACTTAGATTGGCTTTCTTTAACACAGGTGCTTCATCCACCAGCGCTTCACTGGCATGTAGCAAATTAATCTTTTGATTCATTAAATCCAACAAGGGCGCTAACTTTGGATATTGCGCACGCACATCCACCATGGCTTGGCGAATTTGTACTTCCAAGCTCACATGGAATTCCTGCTGTTTATCATGAATTTCAGCTACATCGTCGCTGTCTTCACCGCCATAATCATCATCCAGCAGATGAAAGCTGATGGCCACTTCATCATCAATACGAAAAAATCGGCGACGCTCTTCAGTCATAGTCGCTTCCTTAGAATACTTCATCCGGGTCTAAACCAAAGTCTTCTGGTTTAGCATTGAGTTGATCTTCGAATGGGTTATCTGTTGCATCCATCTCTGGCTCATCGTCGGTATCCTTAGGCCCACTCTTAAGAATAATAATCTCCACACGACGGTTCTTTTCACGATTCTCGGCGGTTCGATTATCCACTAAAGGGCGCACACTGCCATGGCCCACCACCATAAAGCGTTTTTCATCCATTTCAGGGGCGATAAATAAATACTGTGCCACCGAGGCAGCACGAGCCGCACTGAGTTCCCAGTTAGAATTATAACGACCACCCGCCCCAAGGGGCGTGTTATCTGTGTGCCCTTCTACGCTAATGCGCCCAGGCACCTCCACTAATACTTCTCGAATTTTATCCAGTACCGGTAAAAAGGCGTCTTCCACAAAGGCACTACCCGCTTTGAATGAGCTATTTTCCGTAATCCGTATGATGATCTTATTACCCTGAGTTTCCAGCTCCACCTGGCCTTTGGAAATTTCACGTTCTAATTCACTGGCCATCTCCAGTGCGGCTTCTTCCACTTGTTCTTGGGTTTGTTGCTCTTTGGGGATGACAATTTCCCGGGTTTGTTTGCCCGTATCCCCTTGAGCTTCCGTTTGCGCCGTCACCGCATCTTGGCACAATACTTCCAATGAGCTTTCTGTGATATCCGATGTTTTCTGACGAATCTCATTGATGGGAGTGGGCTCAGGAATGGACGGACTAAAGTGCTTTGCAATGACACTGGTACCCTTTGGGGGATCATCTGCATTAATGGTGGTTTGCACCCCAAATGCCATGCGCAATTCACCGGCCAAGCGCTTAAATTTTAAGGCATCGATTTCCGCAAACGAAAGCAGCAGCACAAAGAAACACATCAGCAGCGACATTAAGTCAGCAAATGTGGCTAACCAACTGGGGGGACAGACGGGACAATCGGGACAGTCTGGAGCTTCATCTTCATCAGCCATGAATCTGCTCCTTTATGTGTGCGTGATCGTTGAGAGACGATTAAGCATCATCATCTCCCCGTTTCGACTCAGGCAAGTAGGTACGCAAAATAGATTCAATCACCCGTGGATTTTGCCCAGCCTGAATGGCCAATAACGCATCAATCACCATGGCCTGTAAGCGGCCTTCTTCATCGGCGCGTAATGAACATTTATCCGAAATGGGCAGACACAGCATGTTCGCCATCATGGCGCCATATAAGGTGGTTAACAGTGCCACGGCCATGGCTGGGCCGATGGATTTTGGATCATCCATGTTGGCCAGCATGGCCACCAAACCGATCAGTGTCCCTATCATGCCCATGGCTGGGGCTACATCCCCTAATTGAGCAAATATCTGGCTGCCTATCTTATGGCGAGCAGCACTTAAGCTGACATCTTTACTCAGCAGAGTTTTCACAACATCAGGATCATGGCCATCCACCAGCAATTGAATGCCTTTACCTAAAAAGTCATAACTGACTTCTTTGCCTTCAAGGGCGAGTAAGCCATTTTTACGGGCTTCACCGGCAAGCTCCACGATTTCTTCAATCATGGCGTCTGGCTTAGGTAGTTTGAATGAAAAGGCGAAGGCAGCCACCTTACCGGCAGCTAAGAATTGACCAAGCTCAAACTTCATTAATACGGCAAAGATAGCGCCCCCTACCACAATTAACATAGAAGGCACGTTGACGAACATGGCGGGGTCTCCCCCCATTACCATGGCCATCACTACTATTATCCAGGCCCCAATTACCCCAACTATCGTCGCTAAATCCACTGTATTACCCTGACTTCCTTACCAGATTGGGCTCTCACATATTATTGAGTCTAGACAGAGTATTTCAGTTTGCACGGTCACTTAGGCTACAATTGCGGCAAATCATCACTTGGCTTTAATGAGCCCAGATTAATAGGTAACTTCATGGCAGATCAGCAACCCCCTGTGGACTTCGAGCAATCACTTGCTCAGCTGGAATCCTTGGTGGAAAAACTGGAAAACAGTGAATTCACGTTAGAGCAATCCCTACAAGCCTTCGAGCAAGGGGTAAAACTGACTCGTCAATGCCAACAGGCACTGAGCCAAGCTGAACAAAAAGTGCAATTATTGATTGAAGAATCCGGCCAAAGCACTGCGGTGCCTTTCACAGGTGACGAGCAGTAATGACGTTTCACCAATTTCAATCCATGGCATTGGCCCGCTTCGATCACACACTCAACTCACCCAGTGTCTTACCCGAAGCCCACGCCAAACGCTTAATTGCAGCCATGAAGTACAGCTTATTAAACGGCGGCAAACGCATTCGTCCGCTATTGGTATATGCCAGCGCTCAAGCCTGCCAAGCCAATTTACACCATGCTGACATGGCGGCTTTAGCCATCGAAATGGTTCATGCGTACTCCTTAGTGCACGATGATTTGCCTGCCATGGACGATGATGACTTACGCCGCGGCCAGCCCACTTGTCACATCGCCTTTGATGAAGCCTGTGCCATTTTGGCCGGTGATGCCTTACAAACCGAGGCATTCTCCCTGTTAAGTCGCCCAATTGATGGTTTATTACCCGCCCAACAATTAAGCATGTTGCAGACTCTGGCCTTTGCCAGCGGCGCCTATGGCATGGCAGGCGGTCAAAGTTTGGATTTAGAAGCCGTGAATCAAACCGTGGATCTGGCCTATTTGGAAACCATGCACAACCACAAAACCGGCGCGCTCATCAAAGCCAGTGTGGTATTGGGTGCCCAGTGCCAAGCTAGCCTAGATAGCCAAACCAAAGGGGCGTTAGAAGACTACGCCGATGCCATTGGCTTAGCCTTTCAGGTGCAGGACGACATCTTGGATGTCACCAGCGACACCCAAACCCTAGGTAAAACCCAAGGGGCCGATGCGGCACTGAATAAACCCACTTATGTGTCCTTACTGGGTTTAGAAGGGGCGCAACAAAAAGCCAAGCAACTGCATGAATCCGCCTTGGATGCCTTAGAGCCATTAGGGGAACATGCGCAGCCCTTACGCCAAATCGCCAATTACATCATCGACCGGGTCAATTAAGCCCGGTTAGCTTCATTACTTTTTTGCTCATAAGCAGGTAGAATACCGCCCCTTAAAAGCAACGCAGACACTGGGTAACAGATGTTCCAGGAAATCCCCGAGAGCCGTCCAAGTACACCATTATTGGACAGCATTGATCTTCCAAACCAATTACGCGACCTGGACCCCAACCAGTTGCCTCAGCTCGCCCGTGAATTGCGTGAATATTTATTGTACAGCGTGGGCCAAAGCGGTGGACACTTTGGGGCCGGTCTAGGTGTGGTTGAACTCACCATTGCGCTGCACTATGTGTACAACACTCCTGAAGACATCTTACTTTGGGACGTGGGCCATCAAGCCTACCCACACAAAGTCCTTACCGGTCGTCGCGAGCAATTACCCAGCATTCGTCAAAAAGACGGTTTGTCACCCTTCCCTAAACGCAGCGAAAGTGAATACGACAGCTTTGGCGTGGGGCATTCTTCTACATCTATCAGTGCGGCATTAGGCATGGCCATCGCTGCCGAGAAAACCGGCAGCAAGAAAAAGGTCGCGGCGATTATTGGTGATGGCGCCATGACCGCAGGGCAAGCGTTCGAAGCCTTGAACCATGCCGGTCATACCGACACAGACATGTTAGTGATTTTGAATGATAACGACATGTCCATTAGCGAAAACGTGGGCGGCCTGAATAAATATCTAGCCAAACTATTAAGCTCAAAAACTTATACCACCATGCGTGAAGGTTCGCGCAAAGTGCTAAGCGCCATTCCCCATGTTTGGGAGTTGGCCAGTAAAACCGAAGAACACGTGAAAGGCTTTTTCACCCCAGGTATTTTCTTTGAAGAACTGGGCTTTAATTACATTGGCCCTGTGGATGGCCATGACCTCGATGCGTTAGTGCGCACCCTGCGTAACATGCGTGATTTAAAAGGCCCGCAGTTCTTGCATATCGTTACCAAGAAAGGCAAAGACTTTGCCCCTGCCGAAGCGGACCCCATTAAATATCACGCGCTTTCACCAGTTGGCGGCAGCGCTAAAAAAGTAAAAACCTTTAGCAACATTTTTGGTAAGTGGGCGTGTGATACAGCCACCTTAGATAGCCGCTTCATGGCCATTACTCCTGCCATGCGTGAAGGCAGTGACTTGGTGAAGTTTTCCGAGAAATTTCCTGAGCGTTATTTCGATGTGGCCATTGCCGAACAACATGCGGTTACACTAGCCGCTGGCATGGCATGCGAAGGAGCCAAACCGGTTGTGGCCATTTACAGCACCTTCTTACAACGAGCCTACGATCAGTTGGTGCACGACGTGGCGCTACAAAATTTAGATGTGACGTTTGCCATTGATCGCGCTGGCGTAGTGGGTGCCGATGGCCCTACCCATGCGGGTGCCTATGACATCAGTTTCATGCGCTGCATTCCTAACATGGTGATTGCGTGCCCAAGCGATGAAAACCAATGTCGTTTGTTATTAAACACCGCTTATGAATTTGCAGGGCCGGCTGCCGTGCGTTATCCACGCGGTAACGCCACCGAGCAAGAAGTAACGGTGACCACAGAAACCTTAGCTATCGGTAAAGGTGAAATTATCCAACAAGGACAAGACATTGCTCTATTATGCTTTGGCCCATTATTAAAAGAAGCCAAGCAAGCAGCAGAGCAATTCCAAACACAGACCGGCAAAACCGTGACGGTTGTGGACATGCGTTTTGTGAAGCCTATTGATGAAGCATTATTAAAAGAGCTAAGCACTTCGCACCAGCACATTATCACAATCGAAGATAATGCCATTATGGGTGGTGCCGGTTCTGCGGTTGATGAGTTTTATGCACAACAAGGTGTGCAATTGAATCTGGTGAATTTGGGTATTCCAGATGCGTATATTGAACACGCCAGCCAATCTCAGCAATGGGCAGAAATGGGACTGGATGCCAGCGGCATTCTAAAGACCCTAAATCAAATTCAATAAAACAAGCGCATCTTCGGATGCGTTTTTTATACTTATATTGAGTTCAAAGCGAATAAGGCTTAACACAAGGAGTGCATTTAAACATGAAAGCCAAGCTAGTTTTAATAATTTGTCTTAATGCATTGCTCTTCATGTCGACAGCCCATGCCAATGAATTTGAAATCCAGCATTTGATGAAATTTATTGAACGTTCCCAGTGCACCTATATTCGCAATGGGGAGTCTTATACCGGCAAAGATGCGCTCGAGCACATCAAAAAGAAATATGATTACTATGAAGATGATATAAAAACCGCAGAGGATTTTATTCGTCTAAGTGCCAGCAAGAGCACCATGAGCGGCAAACCCTATACAGTAGAATGCAAAGGGCAAGACACGCAAACCAGCGAAGAATGGTTAATGCAGGAATTGATTCGTATGCGACAACCAGCTTAAGCGCTCATTACTCGCTAATGACTAGCTCGCCATTGTCCTGTTGAATTTTAAGCTGACCTAAAAAGCTCATGCCTAATAAGGGCACCTCTGGGTGTCCACCCTCGATGACATTCACCCACACGTTATAACGCTTAATCCCCTCTACCGTGATGTCATTCACCTGCACCATAAAGCTGGGCACCCGACCACTGGCCGTAGAGCTCACACCGCGGCGACCACTGGCGTACTCAATGCCTAAACGACGGGCCACATTGCCACTCAAGGTCACGTGAGAGGCACCGGTATCCACCAGCATCTTAATGGCGCGTCCATTCACGTTGGCGCTAGCATAATAATGCCCACCAAATTGCTGAGCTAAACACACTTGCTTAGATTGCGGAGCCACATAACCTGAGGCTAAGGACGCCCCCAGCATCAAGGTTTGACGCTGGCCATTCACAATAATTAAGCACTGCTCGCTGTCTGCGCGCACTAAGCGAATCCCTTGTTTTTCTTCCCCGGCTTTAATCACGATGCGCTGCCCATCCTGCTCTAGAATGGCCATACCCGGCATGAGTCCCACCGCTTTAATACTGGCAAGGGTAACAAAAGACAAAAATAACAGGCACAAGCCAGTCAATATTTGGATCACTCTCACGTATACTGTCCTTATCGTGATTCGAGGTGCGTTATGGTTTGGATTGTATTACTCATTGCTGTGATTGGGCTGATTTTTTTACCTCAATTTTGGGTACAGCGGGTGTTAAAAAAGCACAGTAACGAGCGTTCCGACTTTCCCGGAACCGGGGGAGAGTTTGCCCGTCATCTTATTAAACAGCAAGGTCTCAAGGTCAAACTGGAAACCACAGAACAAGGTGACCACTATGACCCCAGCAGTAAAACCGTGCGCTTGAGCAGCGCCAATTTTAACGGTAAATCCTTAACCGCTGTGGCCACCGCCGCCCACGAAGTGGGCCACGCCATTCAACACCAACAAGGCATGGCGTTATTGTTATTGCGCACGCCCTTGGCCAAATTCGCTTTTTACGTGGAAAAGTTAGCGCAACTGGCGCTGATCAGCACCCCTGTATTTTTGAGCTTTGTTCCGGGTATGGCGCGCTTATCCATCATAGTGGCCGTGGTGGGCATGTTAGCCAGCACCTTGGTGCATTTTGTCACCTTGCCGGTGGAATTTAATGCCAGCTTTTCTAAGGCATTGCCTATTTTGAAAAACGGTAATTACTTAGCAGAGAAAGATTATCAAAACGCGAGGAAGATTTTATTAGCCTGTGCCCTCACCTATGTGTCAGCGGCACTGGCAAGTTTATTAAATATTTGGCGTTGGTTGCGGTTTTTACGCCGCTAGTCCATACCAGAAAATACACTTAGCCCTTATAAAAGGGCTAGCGCCAACACTGTTAATTGCATGCAGCCCCAAGCCGCAATGGCCGCCACCACATCATCCATCATGATGCCAAAGCCACCCTTCACATGTTGATCAAACCACTTGATGGGCCAAGGCTTGGCAATATCAAAAATACGAAACAACACAAAACCCCATAGCAACCAAAGCGCACCTTGTGGCGCTAGGAACATGGTGATCCACATGCCAATCCATTCATCAATCACAATACCGCCGTGATCATGCACGTTTAAATCCCGCGAGGTTTTTTCACACACATAGGTGCCAATGACCATGGTAGCCAACAACACCAACGCATAGGCCCACACAGATAAGTCTTGTAACAAAAACCAGTAAATCGGCAGCGCCGCTATGGTGCCCATGGTGCCAGGAGCCTTAGGGGACAAGCCACTGCCTAGGCCAAAGGCCAACATATGTATGGGGTTTTTATAATCGGGTTTGGGTAGCTCAGCCATAGAAACAACACATAAAGGAAAGCAGCCATTATACCCAGCACAACTTAAATGTCTGCACGGGGCGTTGATTAATGGAATCAGGTACAATTGAGTTTTTTAGCTGACCCCTTACCATGAAGACACTTCTTGTCATTGGCTATGTTTGGCCTGAGCCCAAATCCAGTGCCGCTGGCGCACGTATGCTGCAGTTAATCGAAAGCTTTCAGCAAGACGGCTATCGCGTGGAATACGCCTCTCCCGCTGCCCCCAGTGATCATGCCATTGATTACCAAGCCTATGGCATTCACACCGCCGACATTCAATTGAATCACAGCAGCTTCGATGAGTATGTGACCAAACTTGATCCACAAGTGGTGATGTTTGATCGCTTTATGATGGAAGAACAATTTGGTTGGCGGGTTGAGAAACACTGCCCACAGGCTCTGCGCATTTTAGACAGTGAAGACTTACACTGCTTGCGCTTTGCGCGCCAAGGGTTAGCCAAAAACAATCAGGATGTCATTCAGCACGTGCCTGTGAGCGAATTATTTTCTGATTACGCCAAGCGAGAGATTGCAGCCATTTATCGGTGTGATTTAACCCTGACCATTAGCCGGTATGAAATGGACTTGCTGCAGTCGGTATTTGGCATACCCAAAAGCTTGCTGCATTACACCCCTTTCATGCTAAAAAACATTTCGGTTAATACTCAGGTGCCGTTCGCACACAGACAGCACTTTGTCTCCATTGGTAATTTTCGCCACGAGCCCAATTGGGATGCGGTATTGCAATTAAAACAAACCATTTGGCCTTTGATTCGCAAACACTTACCGCAAGCACAGTTACACATATATGGGGCGTACCCGCCGAAAAAAGCCACGCAATTACATAATGAAAAACAGGGCTTTCATGTAAAAGGCTGGTGCGATGATGCGTTTGAGGTTCTCAGTCATGCACGGGTATTACTCGCACCACTGCGCTTTGGCGCAGGATTAAAAGGCAAGTTACTAGATGCTGCCCAATGTGGTTTGCCTGCCGTGACTACCAGCATTGGCGCCGAAGGTTTGTACCCAGATGAAAACCAAACCACCGCACATATCAATGATGATTTTTCTGTATTTGCGGATCTTGCCGTCAAACTCTACAACGAAGAAAACACTTGGCGAGCGCTTCAAACAAACTGCGCAGAATTTTTACAGCAAGGATTTGCATGGGAGAAATACAGCCACAGCATGCAGGCGCGCATTGCAGAGATCGCCAATGATTTGGAGACACATCGCTTACACAATTTCACCGGCAGCATGCTGCGCCATCACACCATGAAGTCCACTCAATACATGGCGCAATGGATTGAAGCTAAAAATAAAACCTAAAGGTGCCCCACCTTCACAAGAATCACGGTGTCTTCTTCAACAAACGGAAAGTGCTGACTTAAATGAGGACTGCGAATCCAAGTGCCCTTGGGATAGCTGCCATGCTCATCTTTGAACTCACCACTGAGTACTAAGATTTCTTCACCACCCCAGTGCTTATGACTCACAAAGCGCTCTCCCTTTGGCCAAAATACCAATGCGGTATTCTGGCCCTCGAACTGATGCAATGGCATCACTTGAAGGCTCCCCTGGCCTTGTAACCAAGGTGTTGCTTGGGTGTTGATGACCACTGAATCCAAGTCACCTTGATTAAACTGATTTAACTTCACGAAAATTTTGCAGCCATTTTTACTAAATGGCGCATGAGATGAACCCGGTGGATTTCGAATGTATGAGCCCGCAGGGTAGTCACCATTTTCGTCACTGAATACCCCTTCTAGCACAAAGATTTCTTCGCCTAATGGGTGTGAGTGAGTCTTAAAACTGGAACCTGCGGCATATTCCACAATGCTGCTCACATGGCCGCTCTCAGCGGCTTCGCGCTCCAATGGAATACGGCGCACACCCGCGGCAGGTGAGTCTTGCCACGGCTGATTTTGCGTTTCAATCACCACTACTTGGCTGAAATCTAAGTTAAAGTTTTCAATCATGACAGTACAACTCTTTGCCCACTAGGCTACTGATTCAGCGGAGTATTGTGGCACAAACATGCAACTATGCTAGATGGGGTTTTGGAATGAAGCGTTCCGTCTGCGGGCCCTGGGGCTTTAATACCCATAAAAAAACCCGCATAAGCGGGTTTTTAAAGGTTTGCCTGCATACAGGCTAAATAACATTACAAATCTTAAACATGCAGACGAAGTCTTTCGAAGGCATGATGCGTTTATGCACCGCAAAAGTAGCCTCCTCTTCGCCACGGAAGCGAGACTTGGTAAAGTCGATGCCTTTAAAGTTGTACAAAAAGTTTAAGTGCTTAGCGGTAAATTCTAGCATCCAGCGCAACACTTTCGACTCATTAGATTTAGGCGGGTAATCCAAGGCTAATGGTGATAACCCAAGGAAGATATAAGGCACCCCTTCTTCTTTGAATTTCTCCATGGCTTGCACCATTAACATGTAAAAAATACCTTGCGGGAATTTTTCAGATGCACGGCTGATGTTAGGCACATAACCCACCACATGACCGTTTTCATAAATAGGATCAAAAAAGATAAAACCAATCATCTCATCCCCTTGGTAAGCAAAGAAACGACGGGTGCCTTCTTTGTAATCCATTTCCATAGGGCGGATCAAAAATACAATTTCACGGCCTTTGCACTTACGGGTTTTTAACCAAGAGTCAGAAAGATTGCGGTAAGCTAAATCACCATAACTTTCTTTAACCGTTACACCTTCTTTTTTCGCATGATTAACCGCGGTGCGAATCACTTGCTTCTTCTTACCGGACATGGTCCAAGTATTCAGATCAATTAAGGTTTCCTTACCAAATTGTGTGGCATAGAAACCGGTAATTTCATGAATTAACTCAGCCACATCTTTGGTCACCTGTATAAACACAGGGCTAGAATATTTCTTGCAGAACTCACGAATCATCAATTCGCGATTTTCTGTGGCACAAATAGGATTACCTAAACACACCACCGAGCCCCATTGCTTGCGATAGGCAATGTAGCCCACCCCTTCAATATCAAAATAACGCATCTGCGGCTGCAGCGCTGAAAAAGCCATGGAATGACGGCCAAACTTTTTCAAAAATTCAACGCGTTCAGAAAAGGTGAATACACCACCGCCATGGGCAGCTTCCCGTTCATGGGTGATTTCTGTGACTTCAATTTCGGCTTTGTTCATGGCTCAGACCTCTTATTGTTATTGTCTACAAGAAAACAGCACCTGCTTACGCAGCATCTTCTTGTTGAGGCTTGGAAATTTGCTTACGTGATGCCTTCATGGACCAAAGGGAAGGAATCATAAGCACATTAAAGGCTTGGGTTTTCTCCACCGAGAAACCTAAGCTCTCAAGATGCTTGGGGTAATTATAAATTTTATGGAATGCATTTTTGGCAAACACGGTGAATGTCAAAACTGCAATGTACCAGTAAACATTTTGGAAGGCTTTAGTTAGCACATTACCAGTTGGGAAATGGAAATCCCCAATCACAAAATGCCCATCAGCTTTAACTAAAGTGGATAAATGCTTCATGACTGTCACCATGAAGTCTTCAGGGAAAACATTTAAGAAGAAATTCGCTACTACCTGATCGTATTCGCCCACTTCATCAAACTTAAGAATGTCACTATGCACTAGGCGAATAGGGTGCTTGAACTGTTTGCCGTGTAAATTCTTTTCCACGTTTTTAAGCATGGTGGCAGATAGATCCACAACCGTTACCTGTGCGCCACGCTCAGCAGCATCAATGGCATCACGACCATGACCCACACCGGCAAATAGAATTTTGTCGTCTTCTTTTAAATCCACATTCATAGCAGTTTTGCATTTATGGATTTGGCGGCCGCTGTAGATGGTGCTTAAAAAATCGTAAACAGGCCCAATGATTTTGTACTTATCTGCCATGATCTGGCTCCCGTGGATATTATTATTGTTCGGGTTTGCAGTCTGTCTGGCTCAGGCAGTTTTTGGCTAGGGTGAAAATGCGCTGATGTTTGTTATTTTTGTGTTCAGACAGTCATTTAGGTTGAGCACCTTAACATGCGAGATTTGGCCCTTCCAAGGCTTTTGTAACCGTTTGTTAAGTTATTTAACGCACATTTGTACCACTTAAAAAAAACCAAGATAAATCAAATAGATAGAATTGTCAGACAGTCTCACATTACAGCATTTAGGCAGTCAAATCAGGCGAGTTATGCCCTTTTACCGGGTGAACGACTGGCTTTTTATTACTAGACGCGATAAGCCAGATTTACAGCAAAACCCCAACAATGAGCATTTCGGTGCAAGCCATCTTCTTCAAAAACAGTAACCTGCCCCAATGTTAATCGGTCACTCCGCCATGTTGAGTAGTGGCCAGTGTCAATTCGGGGCGGTTTTTAAAAAAGCATGCGAATTTTACACAATCGGCTTTTTTAGCCTTTTCATCGAAGTGGCTTTTGTTATCCTGCTAACGACTCTCATCCAAGGAATTTTCCATGCAAGCCATAGTTGATGCCATTAACGGCGTAATCTGGAGCCCTGCACTGATTTATTTGTGTCTGGCCGCCGGTTTATTTTCCTCCATTCTTACGCGCTTCATGCAGGTGCGCCATATTAAAGAAATGTGGCGTTTATTATTTACTCCCAACGAATCCAGCAAAGGCATTTCCTCCTTCCAAGCATTAGCCATCTCATTATCCGGTCGTGTGGGCACAGGTAATATTGCCGGTGTTGCCGCTGCCATCGGTTTTGGTGGCCCGGGTGCGGTGTTTTGGATGTGGATGGTGGCATTCTTAGGTGCCGCCACGGCCTATATTGAATCTACCTTGGCGCAAATTTATAAAGAAGAAGAAGGGGACGAATTCCGCGGTGGCCCAGCTTATTACTTCGAAAAAGCCATGGGTCAAAAATGGTTCGCCATTATTTTTGCCATTGCCACGATTCTCGCCTGTGGTTTATTACTGCCTGGTATTCAATCCAACAGTATCGGTAATGCCATTGTCACCGCGTTTGGCTCAGGTGAAATGGTCAATACTGGTATGGGCATCATGAGTTCAGCGAAAATCGCAACCGGTACTCTGATCTGCATCATCTTGGCGTTCATCATCTTTGGGGGGATTAAACGTATCGCCATGGTGGCTCAGGTAATCGTGCCTTTCATGGCGCTGGCCTACATCGTCATCGCCCTTGTCATCGTAGCGCTTAATATCGATCAACTACCTGGCATCATCGCCATGATTGTAGGAGATGCCTTTACACCTATGGCCGGTGTGGGTGCCGCCATTGGCTGGGGGGTAAAACGTGGGGTGTACTCGAACGAAGCCGGTCAAGGTACTGGCCCTCACGCCGCCGCCGCATCGAATGTGAGCCACCCAGCTCAACAAGGTTTGGTGCAAGCATTCTCCATCTATGTGGACACTCTGTTCGTGTGCTCTGCCACGGCGTTTATGATTTTGATCACAGGTACTTACAACGTACACGGCCCTATGGACACCATGCTGATTCAAAATCTAGGGGCTGATATTGCGGCCAATAGCCCAGCGTTTACGCAATACGCCATCGAAAGCACTTTGCCTGGATTGGGTAAACCTTTCATTGCCTTTGCCTTGTTCTTCTTCTCATTTACCACTATTTTGGCTTACTACTACATTGCGGAAACCAATGTAAGTTACCTACGCCGTACGGTTAAATTGCCCGGCATGATGGGCATACTGAAGTTCGCTCTACTTGCCTCTGTTTTTTATGGCACAGTGAAAACCGCGGATCTTGCTTGGGGCTTAGGCGACATTGGTGTGGGCTTAATGGCTTGGTTAAACATCATAGGTATTGTGATTATCTTCTTTATGGCCAGACCAGCCATTAAAGCGCTGAAAGACTATGAAGCACAGCAATCCCAAAACGTTGATGATTACACCTTTGATCCAGAGAAATTAGGCATTAAAAATGCCCATTACTGGGTGAAGCGTCTCAACAAAAAATAATCAAAAAAAGGGGAGCATTGCTCCCCTTTTTTATTGCCTTTTGTTGTTTATGGCACTCCAGTATCTTCTAAACTTACTTATAGATTTTACTCTAGGCTCGTCATGCGCATACTCATTATCGGCTTATTCACATTGTTACTCAGCAGCTGTTCAAACAAGCTGGTCTACAACAATCTCGATTGGGTCATCACGTGGTACAGTGATGATTATTTAAATCTGGATGACGAACAAAGTGATGTATACGAGCAAGAGCTATTAAAACTATTAATTTGGCACAGACAAGAAGAGCTTCCAAAGTACAAACATCATTTACTCATGATGCACGAGCACATTGCATCCCCTTTGACTCATGACGATATCCACTTTCACATTAAAGAAATTCGCCAACATTGGCGACGCATGCGTACTCAAGTCAGCCATCAGATTGTGCCTTTAGCAGGCCAACTTTCTAGTACTCAAATAGAAGAGTTATTCCAAGAGCTAGCAGCTCGCAATGATGAAAAACTCCAGGAATACAACAGCCAAACTCCAGAGCAAAGACGCCAAGCCCTATTTGAGCGCTGGGAAGATACGTTAAGCGACATATTTGGAAAGCTAACTGCGCAACAAATCGCGTTGCTAAAAGCGTACTGTGAGACCCATGCTTTTTTAACCCCCCAACGTATCGCTTATTTGTCGCGTTATCAGGCGGCACTCAAACAGGTAATGCTTGTTTCTAAGCAATCCATCAATGAGCATTTACAACCCTTATTGAATGATCCTGAACAATTTAAATCTGAGGAGCACTTGCGCGCCTCTCAAACTAACCAAGACCATCTCGTAGCATTTCTAAGCGCCTTTAGTAAAAGCCTCAACCCTCAACAAGTCAGCCGTGGCCAGCAATTTTTATTGGATCATGTGGGCACCATAGACAATCTTATTAGCGAACAATAAACGCAAATGATAGAAACAAAAAAGGCTGCAAATGCAGCCTTTTTTATCCATAAATACTCATTAGCCCAAAAATAATTTGTACGCAGGGTTATCGCTTTCTTCCCAATAAGGGTAACCCACTTCATCCAAATATTTATTCAGCTCTTTCTTTTCACTGAGTGGTGCTTGCAAACCCACCAGCACTCGACCACTGGCAGCACCATGATTACGATAATGGAACATAGAAATGTTCCAGCGTTTACCTAGCTTTTTCAAGAATAATAGCAATGCTCCTGGACGCTCAGGGAATTCGAAACGATACAGAATTTCGTTTTCTACCGAATCCGGTGCATGGCCACCCACCATATGACGAATGTGGTATTTTGAAATCTCATCATCACTTAAATCGATCACAGGGTATTCTTTTTCAGCCAACTCACTCAATAAATCCGGCTTGCCACCTTCTGGCACTTTTACGCCCACATAAATTTGGGCCGCATCGTCTTTGCCATAACGGTAATTAAATTCTGTGATGGGGCGCTTGCCTAATACATTACAAAACGTTTGGAAGCTGCCTGGTCTTTCTGGGATGGTCACCGCCATGATCACTTCACGGCCTTCGCCTACTTCGGCCATTTCACTCACATAACGTAAGCGGTCGAAATTCATATTGGCCCCAGACTCAATGGCAATCAGCGTTTTACCTTCAATGCCTTCACGCTCCACGTATTTTTTCAAACCGGCCACACCTAGAGCACCGGCTGGTTCGGCTACGCTACGGGTATCATCAAAAATATCTTTAATGGCCGCGCATAATTCATCTGGCGTCACTGTGATCACGTCATCAATGTGATCCTTACATACTTGCCAAGTGTGCTTACCAATTTGCGCAACCGCGACGCCATCGGCAAAAATACCTACATGGGGAAGGGTCACACGACGGCCCGCTTTCATAGCCGCCGCTAAACACGCGCTCTCGGTACTCTCCACCGCGATCACTTTAATCTCTGGGCGCAGGTATTTCACATACGCCGCCACACCTGCTGCGATACCGCCACCGCCGACCGGTACAAAAATGGCATGCACATCACCCGTGTATTGACGCAGCATCTCCATAGCAATGGTGCCCTGCCCTGCAATCACATCAGGATCGTCATAAGGGTGGATATACGTCATGCCTTTTTCTTCCACCAATTTCTGGCTAAAGGCAAAGGCTTCATCAAAGGTATCACCGTGTAATACGGCTTTGGCACCACGGGCACGTACCGAGGCCACTTTGATTTCAGGCGTGGTACGAGGCATGACGATGGTGGCTTTAATACCCAGCTTTTGCGCCGATAACGCCACACCCTGGGCATGATTGCCGGCACTGGCAGTTACCACACCGCGAGCGAGCTCTTCCTCGGTTTTCTTAGAAATACAGTTATACGCGCCGCGACATTTAAAACTGTAAACCGGCTGCTCATCTTCGCGCTTAATCAAAATAGTGTTGTTCAGGCGGTCACTAAGAAATTGCGCCGCTGAGAGGGGCGTTTCAACCGCCACATCGTAGACATTGGCTTCTAGTATGCGTTTTATGTAGTTTTCCGCCATTGGAATTCAACTTACCTATTGTAAAAAGTGGAATATTGTAACCATTTTGCCCTGTGCTTAGATATAATCACACCTAAATTTCATGAAACTTTGGACTCAGCGCATGAACCAAGATCAACTTAAGCAGGCCGTAGGCCAAGCGGCTGTGGATTACATCCAGCCGCGTCTGGAAGAAGACAGCATCATCGGCGTGGGCACAGGTTCCACCGCCAACTGCTTTATTGATGCTCTAGCCAAAATCAAGCACCTATTTGAAGGTGCCGTGGCCAGCTCAGATGCTACCGCACAACGCTTGAAAGATCATGGGATTCCAGTGTATGACCTAAATGATGTAGGCTCATTGGAGTTTTACATTGACGGTGCTGATGAAATTAATGACCACCTGCAGGCCATCAAAGGGGGCGGTGCCGCCCTAACCCGTGAAAAGATCGTCGCCGCATGCAGCAAAGAGTTCATCTGCATTGCCGATGACAGCAAGCTCGTGCCCATTCTTGGCACCTTCCCACTACCTGTAGAAGTCATCCCCATGGCACGCTCTTATGTGGCCCGCGAACTGGTGGGACTGGGCGGTGACCCGGTTTATCGTCAAGGGGTTGTGACCGACAACGGCAATGTGATCTTGGATGTGCACAACCTGAATATTCAAAGTGCCACCCAACTGGAAGAGCGCATCAACAACATCGTGGGTGTGGTTACCAACGGCCTATTCGCCTGTCGCCCAGCGGATGTGTTTTTAATGGGCACAGCGGAAGGGGTTAAAACCCTGAAAACAAAAAACTAATAACCCGTCTAAATAAAAAGCCCGCTTAAGCGGGTTTTTTATTACCTACCCAAAATCTGTCCTTATCTATGATTAGCAATCACCTTATATCAAATAAAACCGGCTTGCCCACTGCGTAATCCCTTTAAGCTTTTACTCCCTTTCGCAAAAACCACTCTTAGTAAAATTCACAAATAATGATTCAAGATCATAGTAATCACGGGCACTTTAACCCAATGCTATTTTACTAAAATGCAACTAACCCGAATAATGATTCGGAACCTATAAAAATAGGGGTTTGCGGGCAAATTCCCACTCTTTAAAACTCATAAAAAAACGCTTGTATTTTGCAAGTCAAAGCCTAAAATGCGCTCAATTTAGTGCTTCCCATAGAGGATTTATGCAAGTTTAGCCCAAGCGTTTTCTCACCGTCAGAAGGCGCGCAAGCAAGTTACAGCCTTGGTTTAATCACCATGACAGTGAGAACAATGAGTTGGGTTTCCTCCTCATGCATCTGGATATGCCTCCTCCTCTAGGTAAGGGTTGGCAACATCCAGCATTCTCCTTTTATACAGCTCAATGATTCTGAGTTGTTTCTGTCTGTTAACCAATTGTAACCATTGCATGTCTAGCTAAAGAATACGGGAATGGCGTTGCCGTTCACGAAAAGGATAGGCTGTTAAAGCCTGTGGTGAGAACACCCTGACTTTCAGAGAGAGACTCAATGAGCAAAGTTATGATTATTGGTGCCGGCGGTGTCGGCAATGTAGTGGCACAAAAATGTGCACAACTTTCAGATGTATTTAGCGATATCATTCTGGCCAGTCGTACCGAAAGCAAGTGCATTGCAATTGCCCAAGGCGTGAAAGAAAAAACCGGCGTGACCATTCGCACTGCGCAAGTGGATGCGGACAATGTGCCGGAACTTGCTGCTCTATTGAAAGCTGAACAGCCAAAGCTTGTGATTAACGTGGCCCTGCCTTATCAAGATCTCACCATCATGGATGCGTGTTTAGAAGCCGGCGTGCACTACATGGACACAGCCAACTATGAGCCATTGGATACTGCGAAGTTTGAATACAGCTGGCAGTGGGCGTATCAAGACAAATTCAAACAAGCGGGCTTAACCGCGTTACTCGGCAGTGGTTTTGATCCAGGTGCCACCAACGTGTTCACCGCTTATGTGGCCAAGCATTACTTTGATGAAATTCACTACCTCGACATCATTGATGTGAACGGTGGTGACCATGGCTATCCGTTTGCCACAAACTTCAACCCAGAAATCAACATTCGTGAAGTAACCGCCGAGTGTCGTCACTGGGAAAACGGTGAGTTCGTAACCACAGACGCCATGAGCAAAAAGGCCAAATTTACTTGCCCAGACAATGTTGGTGAGTACAACATCTACCGTATGTACCACGAAGAGTTGGAAAGCTTGACCAAGCACTTCCCAACCCTAAAACGTGCGCAGTTCTGGATGAGTTTCTCTGACAACTACCTAAAACACTTAGAGGTGCTAGGTAATGTGGGCATGACAGGTATCGAGCCGGTGGAATACGAAGGTCAGCAAATTGTGCCTATTCAATTTCTAGCCAAACTTTTGCCAGACCCATCTTCTTTAGGTCCACGCACAAAAGGCAATACCTGTATCGGCACAGTGGTGCGCGGCATTAAAGATGGTAAAGAGAAAATCGTTTACTGCTACCAGATTTGTAACCATGAATCGTGCTGGGAAGAAGTGAAGTCTCAAGCCATTTCTTACACCACAGGTGTACCAGCCATGATCGGTGCCAAGATGATGGTAGAAGACAAATGGTTAGAACCAGGTGTGTTCAACATTGAACAGTTTGATCCCGATCCATTCATGGAAGCCATGAATCAATATGGCCTACCATGGAAAGTGATTGAGTTAGACGAGTTCAACTTGGATCAATAATCCATTTCGTCACACTATATACGAGACCTGAGTAGCCCGCTTAGGTCTCGTTTTGTTTTTTAATTTTCTTTTTGTTATCTGTGAGTATCAGCATGCAATTTACGGATTTTTCCAAACTGGATTTAAACCGCTTACCTTCTCCTTGCTTTGTAGTGGACGAAGTGGCCGTTGAACGTAACTTGCGCATCTTAAATGACGTACAAACTCGCAGCGGTGCAAAAGTGTTACATGCGCTTAAAGCGTTTTCCATGTGGTCACTGGCGCCATTAACATCCAAGTATTTATCGGGCACCTGCTCTAGTGGCTTGCACGAAGCACAATTAGGCAAAGAATATTACGACGGCGAAGTGCATGTGTTCTCTGCCGCCTATACCGAAAGTGATTTCAAAGAGCTGCTAACGTTTGCCAATCACATTGTGTTTAACACTCCTAGTCAGCTAGTGCGCTTTGCGCCACTTTGCGAACAAGCGTTAGAGCAAAGAAACGATCTGCACTTTGGTCTACGCATCAACCCTGAACACAGCGAAGGGGATGTGGAAATTTACGACCCTTGCGCCGCCGGTTCACGCTTAGGCACCACTTACGATCAATTAGTGCAAGCGCTAGAGCAAAGCGAAACCCAAAACGCGTTTAAATTAATTACCGGGTTTCATTTTCACACGTTATGCGAGCAAGACTTTTTACCTCTTGAGCGCACCTTGAAAGTGGTGGAGGAAAAATTCGCACAATGGTTGCCTGCTTTAGAGTGGCTAAACTTTGGTGGTGGTCATCACATTACCGCGCCGGGCTATCAAATTGATGAATTGGTTGAATGCATCAAAACCATCAAAGCCAAATACCAGGTGGATGTGTATTTAGAACCCGGCGAAGCCGTGGCCATCGGCACCGGCGTATTAGTAGCCGAAGTGCTGGACATTGGCTTTAACCAATTGCCGCAAGCCATTTTAGATACCTCTGCCACCTGTCACATGCCGGACACGTTAGAGATGCCGTATCGTCCCGACATCACACACAGTGGCGAAGCCAATGAAAAAGCCCACACCTATCGCTTAGGTGGATTAACCTGCTTGGCTGGGGATGTGATCAACGATTACAGCTTTGATGAACCGTTAAGCGTGGGTCAACGCTTGGTATTTGAAGACATGGGCCATTACACCATGGTGAAAACCAGCACCTTCAACGGCACCCGCTTACCGGCCATTGCCATTTGGAACTCTGAAACCAATGCACTGAACGTGGTGCGCGAATTTGGTTACGATGATTTCAAAATGCGCCTGTCTTAATTTCCTCGACGCTATCTACTCTCCCTGTTTATGGTGCAAGCCATAGACAGGGAGTCATCCTGCTACCAGTTATCCAACCTCAACAACCACTCCGTCACCCTAATCCACAGCCAGCCTGTACAAAATTCAATCAAAATACCGCCTTTTTGCCTTAATTTGGATCTAAGTCAATTAAAAGCCAATTAAAACTGCGGATCTAAACGATAATCACTCTTAATATCTTTTACTAATTTAAATTCTTGTATACAATGGCGCCCGATTCTTAACAAACCACATTTAAGGGATAACATGAAAAAGACATTAGGTGTTGTATCACTACTTGCTTCCAGCATTGCCCTTGCTGCTCCAAGCAACGATGACCTACAAAAGCAAATTGATGAGCTACGTGCTCAGTTAGAAGCCACTGCCAATGCAGTTGAAACTAACGTTTCTTCAGGTTCAAGCGTAAGCATCGGCGGTTACGGTGAAATGCACTACAACAACGTGCAAGGCAAAGATGAAGACGAAATCGACTTCCACCGCTTTGTACTGTTCATCGGTAAAGAGTTAAACAGCACCACGCGTTTCTTCTCTGAATTTGAAGTTGAACACGCGCTAGCCGGTGAAGGTAAGCCAGGTGAAGTGGAAATTGAACAAGCCTTCATCGAAAAAGACATCAACGACACCCTGTCTGCAAAAGCCGGTTTATTCCTAGTACCTGTGGGTATCTTAAACGAAACCCACGAGCCAGATACCTTCTACGGTGTTGAGCGTAACAACGTTGAGAAAAACATCATTCCTGCTACTTGGTGGGAAGGCGGTGTGGCCCTAACTGGCAAAACCGAAACTATCACTTATGATGTAGCCGTTCACTCTGGCCTGAATATCACAGCTGCAAACCCGCTTCCGCGTAAAGGTCGTCAAAAAGTGGCGGAAGCGGCTGCCAATGACTTCGCAGTGACCGCTCGTGTTAACTACAAGCCAATGGCCGGTGTATCTTTCGGTGCTACCATCCAATATCAAGAAGACGTAACTCAAGGTCTTGCCAATGTTGATGGTCAATTGCTAGAAGCCCACGCTGTGGTTGAACAAGGTGATTTCGCTGTGCGTGCCCTATACGCGCAATGGACCTTCGATGATAAAATTGCAGCTGTTGTAGACGGTGCTGAAAAGCAATCTGGTTTCTACCTAGAGCCAGCTTATAAAGTTTCTAAAGATCTTGGCGTATTCGCTCGTTACTCCAGCTATGACAACAAAGCCGGTAACAGCGCAGATACAGCTGTGAATGAAACTACCGCAGGTGTTAACTACTGGTTAGCGGACACTGTAGTATTAAAAGCCGACTACAATCAAAAAGACGACACTTCAGTAAGTGGCACAACTGACACCTTCAACCTAGGTGTGGGTTATAGCTTCTAAGCGGCCTCTCTTTTAAGTTGTAAGTTTTAAACACAATAAAAAGCAACGCCTAGCGTTGCTTTTTTAGGAAGTACGCCATGCCCATAATGCAACGACTTTTGTTATTAAGCTGCTTACTCAGCATGCCAAGTTATGGGCAGGTGTCTTCTGCCGATTTTCTTAAGCAGTATCAACTTCCCCAATCCTCGGTTAAAACTCTGTGGCTAAGTCCAGAGCAACAAACCGCTGTAGCAGAAATCCTCAGCCACCCGTATGCGGGCATTCGCATTCGTTACTGGCAATCTGAAAAGCGTTTGGGTTTTATCTTAAATGAAATAGGCAAAGAACTGCCCATTACCTTTGGTATCGTGCTCAATCCAGAAGGGATTGAAAGCATGGAAGTCCTCGCCTTTCGTGAAAGTCGCGGAGACGAAATCAAAGCCCTAGGCTTTCGTCAGCAATTCTTCGGCGCCCAACTCACCCAAGATGGCCACCTTGATCAAAATATCGATGGCATCTCAGGTGCTACATACTCTGTACGCTCCATGAAGAAAGTTGCTAAACTTGCCCTTTATTTACAGCAGCAGATTCAGCAACCTTAATGTTCAAACGTAAGCTTCGTTTTTTTCTTCATCGCTGGCATCGCCGTCTTGGCGTCAGTGCCGCCATCATTATCGTGCTGGTAAGCATCACAGGCCTTATGCTCAACCACACAGGCCAACTTGAACTGGCCAAGCACTACCCGCAATCCAGCATTTGGTTATGGCCCTATCCCGCTGAGGCCAATGTGGGCCTAACCCTGCAAGATCAGGTTATTTACCAAACCAGTGACGCTGTTTATTTGAATGATCAAGCCTTGCTAAGTTGCGAGCCGCCTCTTATCAACGCCGCCATGGTCAACCATCAACTCTGGGTTTTGTGTAAACAGCAAATTCTCTTACTTGAAAATGGCCAGTTAATTGAATCCATCGACAGTCGTTTACTGGGCAACCACATTGAAAACCTAGCTCATCACAACGAGCAATTATTAATTCAACAAGCGGGCATTTGGTTTGGTTTTGATGACATCAGCATGATGCTCACCCAAGCCCTGCCCGCCCCAGAATCCATTACCCAACCTAGCGTGTTGGATCATGCTCAACAAACCAATCGCACCATTAGCTTGCAAAAAGTGGTGTTAGATTTACACAGCGGACGTTTTTTTGGGGAGCTAGGCGTGTATATAGTGGACGCCGCAGCCGTGATTTTATTACTACTATCGCTATCTGGATTTTGGATTTGGTATAGCCGCTTAAAGTAATACCTTCAAAACATAACGGCTTTTTTATTTTTGATCAAAGAATCAAAGTACTGAAACTCTGCATCATTTTACTGACATCACCTTTATCTGTT
>JBFEWA010000381.1:0-2940 GCA_041546605.1 Bermanella sp. | reverse complement strand
GTACAGTGGCGAAATTTGGACCACAACCCAGTGCGGTCCATGCAAGTTACGTGGTTGCTGGAAAAAAGTTGGAGATAATTCATTGCCCTTAGCACCAATCACGTCGATTGATGTGCACCCAACTAATTCTTTGCAAGTATACGCCACATATTCCGGTTTTGGGCCTACACAAAAAGTAATTCGAACCATAGATGGCGGCGAAAGCTGGCAATTCTTCGGCGATGGCATCGACCCGCAAATACCTGTCAATGTTATTCGAATCGAACCGAGCGCGCCAAACAAGTTATGGATTGGCACTGACAGAGGCGTGGCATTTCGCGATGAAAATGCTGCAAACGGATGGGAAGCTTATACGCCTGAACAAGGGATGCCAAATGTTCCCGTGTATGATTTCGCGTTTATATTACGAACCGACTCAACTGCAGAACGACACACGGTTTATGCCGCCACTCACGGAAGGAGTGTATTTCAATTAACACAAACTAACGGGTTGTCATTGCATCCATTCTATTCTTATCGGCAACATGTTCTTCAGGAGTTTGCTGTAACCGGGATCTCATTTCCATCAAAAAAAGGTGAAGTCACGAGTTGCACAATGCTGCTTATGGATAGACAACACAATGTTATGTCGCATTTTAACGCAGATATTAGTGGTGCTAAAATAGGCGTAGATGATAAAGGGTACCTCGTAACTGTGGGTTTAGGCGACAGTCGCCGTAGGTGGGTACAAATTTGCCGAGCGGGTGAGTGCCTGGGTGAAAAAGGTACTGAGGTGGAATATGTGCAACTGCAATGTGGCTTACGTAATGGCGCGGTATCCATCAAGCCGGCTTTAGAAACAACCGATCCACCTTCAACATTTATCACCTTGGTCCCACGAAAACCACAGAGTGGTAGAATAAAAATATCAGCCATCGCAGTGGGGACAAATGGATCCACACCACTAGCATCCAGAACTGTAAGTATCAATAAAGAAGACAGCAGCGATGTTATTGGTGAGAAACTTCGCATTGCCTTTGATGCAAAAAATGGAGAAGGTAGTGTTGTTGGGGTTTTGTTGCGTGCGGATAGAAAAGGAGAAGACGAAGCGCAGCCGTATGCGCGCTTCGGTTTGCGCTCAAAAGAAACTAAAGCGCTACAAATTATGACGGCAATAGAGCTACCGCCAGGCTTGGCAAGTGGGATTATGCTTCATTTGGATTCAATCGGTTTGGCAATTCCATCCCAGGCAATTCCTGTACAACAGCGCATCACAACCCTAAAGGATGGGAGTCGTGGCGGACGAATAATTCTGAAGCGCTACTCCCCACTCGGAATCTGTGAATCATCCATCCAATTGCCACCTAAAAAAAATGCAACCGAAATTGCAAATATGATCTATCGAGTGAGCATGAGCAAAACAGAGCAAGGTGAGGGTGGATGTTCTTATCGAACCAATACTCAGGACCTAGTGTTGCAAGGTGACAGTATCGTAATGGGACTCCAGCGTGGATTGTCAGTTATGATTGAGGATGACGGAGTTGGCGTGATTGTTGAACCTGCACTTTAACGTATTGGAGTGATTTAAATTAAATAAACTGGTTGAATCTGTAGACTCTTATCTGGAATTGTTTTGGTGTAGGTTACTTTAGGATGTCTGCTTCAGTCGCGTAGCAGACTACAGGGCTAACCTTCACATGAATGATAGCAGGGGTAATAGCAACAAACCTACAGATTTTCTAACATTCTGCCTATAATCTATCATCCCAATTTTGCTGCAAGATCTGATGCTTTCGGATGGTAGTACCTTGCAAGCATTCTCGTATCCTTGTGTCCCGTTACCTTCATCAGTTCGTGTAGCGCTAGCTTTTCAGCAAGCCGAGAAGTTGCTTCATGTCTTAGATCGTGAAAATGCAGATTTGTCAGTAGCTTCTCATGTATATCGATTTGCCTTTCCTCGCACTCGGACATATAGGCGTTCCTGGCACGTTCTACAGCGCGCTGCCACGATTGCTTGAGGGCACTCTGTGTGGTTGGAAAGACTCGGCCATCCTTAGAGCGGGTAAGAGCATTGAGTGTTTTCACAGCCTTTTTTGAGAGTGGAACGTCGCGGGAGGTGCCGTTTTTCGTGGCTGGAAGGTGAGCTACCTGGCTTTCGATGTCAATGCATTCCCAGCGAAGACTCAATATCTCACTCATTCGCATCGCAGTTTCAAGAGCAATGACAACAATGGGTTTCACCCACTTGTTTGATCGCGTGCCGGCCGGTGAGGTTAGTACTTCCATAAGTCGCTTCTCCTCATCCAAGATGAGCCTTCGCTCTCGGGCGTTCTGGATCTTGGGAAGACGGATATTTGCAATTGGGTTGAGGGTTGGGATACCCCATTCCTTGTTTGCGATGGTGAACAAGTGAGAGATCACGGCCAGCTCCAGGCGTACGGTTGAAGCTGCCGCGCCCTCGGCTAGCCGGTCATCACGGTATTTGGCAAAATCCGTCGGTCTGAGAGCGGCAAGTGAGCAAACGGCTAGTTTGTGTCGACGCCACTTGGCAATTCGCCACTTTTCCTCTTCATGTCCTTTCTTGAGCTTTGATACCTCAGACTCATACCGTTCAAGAGCCTCGGAAAGGAGGGTGCGCTCGGCCTCTGCCCTACTGATATATACGCCGCGCTTCATTTCGGACTCGACGTGAGTCGCCCAATCCTCCGCTTCTGCATACGAGCCAAAGGTTTTGACTTCCTGGGGAAAACCCTTCCGGCGAACACGGGCTTGCCATTGGTGGTTGCCGCGCTTCTCAATAGACGCCATTCACAATCCTTGATTCTCAATTGTCGCGTAATTGCCACAATAAATATATAAGAATTTATAAACAATAGCAATAACAGTATGTTGCGGGTGCGAAATGGTGGATTGTGATTCCAGTTGTCGAGGGTTCGAGTCCCTTCAGCCACCCCATCAATT
>JBFEWA010000349.1:0-3403 GCA_041546605.1 Bermanella sp. | reverse complement strand
GCCCTAGACAGTGGCTGGTGTAACAATGCCGAGCAAGTTAAAGATTGGATACAAGACAGCTTACGCTTTGCCTTGGGTAAATTAGATTTACCGGTTTACTTGCGATTCTATACTGCCTGGAAGCAGCAAGATTATGTGGCGGTGAATCATTGGAATGAAACCTTATTAAGTTTTCGTGAAACCAAAGAGCTGTACCTTGAAGACATACAAGTGGGCAGCGCCTACGGGCAATGGCACCTTGGACAAGATGCACAACGCCAAGCGTATTTACAACAGATTGAACGTCCAACCGTGGTGGCATTAAACGCATTGGCAGCGGTATTAACTGGCATTGACCCACAAACTGGGCTGTTGGGTTTTGCTTGGAGTTGGGTAGAAAATCAAGTGACCTGTGCCAGCAAGGCATTACCCTTAGGGCAAACTCAGGCTCAACAAATTTTGCAATCCTTGATTCCTGTTATTGCGCAAGTTTGTGAAGAAGCAAACAGCATGCACGATGATGACATTGGTACCGGTTTAATGGGTTTGGCCATGGCATCGGCGTTACATGAACAGCAGTATTCAAGGTTGTTTCGATCATAAAAAGTCGGGCGTCTGGAGTCAGACGTCTGGAGCTTTGAAAAATTAAATTGAACAAAGGAGAAAGGAGCGTCAGCGAAGTCATTAATAATGCAGCTAGCTCCGTATTAGATATGAAACAAGTACTAAGAGTAGGCGTTGGCGGCCCCGTGGGTTCTGGTAAAACCGCTTTGTTAAAAATGTTATGCCAAACCATGCGCGATCATTACAACATTGCCGTGGTCACCAATGACATTTACACCAAAGAAGATGCACAGTTTTTAATGCGCAATAAAGCTTTGGATGAAGATCGCATCATGGGTGTAGAAACTGGTGGTTGCCCACATACGGCCATTCGTGAAGATGCGTCTATGAACTTGGCAGCGGTTAAAGAATTACAAGATCGCCACGAAGGTTTAGAAATGGTGCTGGTGGAAAGTGGAGGCGATAACTTATCTGCCACTTTCAGCCCTGAGCTTTCGGATTTAACACTGTATGTTATTGACGTGTGCGCAGGGGATAAAATTCCACGCAAAGGCGGGCCGGGGATTACTAAGTCCGACATGTTGATTATTAATAAAGTGGATATCGCTGAACATGTGGGGGCGTCATTAGAGGTCATGCATCGTGATGCCAGCATGATGCGCAACGGTCGCCCATTTGTGCTTGCCAATGTGGAAACCAGTAAAGGGGTAGCGGATATCATTCGCTTTATTATTGATCAAGGCATGTTAGAAAAGCGCGCCAGTATCGAGCCTTTATTGAATGACATGATTCCAGGGCATGAAGTGGATGAAAACGCAGAGATACATTCCACTCGTTCATTGTAATTTTGATTTAAAAATAAAAGGAAAGATGATGAAAAACACCGTATTAAAATCCGCAGCGACACTGGCGTTATTGTTACCGTCTTTAGCCATGGCGCACCCTGGGCATCAAGGGATTGAGGTGAGCCAAGGCTTACTTGCAGGCGCTCTGCATCCACTAATGGGTTTGGATCATTTACTGGCCTTCGTTGCCTTAGGCATTTTGATGGCTAAAACCAGCCTAAAACAAGCCATGGGTATTGGTGCGTTATTTGTGGGGTTATTGGCCGTGGGATTCTTTGGCGCGCAAATGGGTGTGATGGATGTGGCCAGTGGCACCATTGAAACCATGATTTTACTGTCAGCGGGGTTATCCGTTGGTTTGGTTGCATTGTTCAAAGTGGTGAAGGGCAATGTGAGTGCATTGGCGTTAACCGGTTTTGCGGTATTCCATGGCTTTGCTCATGGATTAGAAGTGCCATTGGGCGCCAGCACACAAGGTTTTGCCATGGGTTTCTTGGTTAGCGCATTGGCTTTAATGGTAGTGGCTCGGACTCTTACTATGGCGGGATTAGTGGTATTGCCAAAGCTTAAGGCGAGTCATTAATTATGATAGGGAGCTCGGATTACAATGAATCTGAGCTTTCTTATATTGTGCACCCTCTCAAATGACCCTTATAAGGGCATTGTCTTCATTTCCTGCACTTAAATGGCAGGTGCGTGTTGCGTTAATTTTGATATTTTCTCGATAAACAATACATCAATTAGTACTTAGTGGCAGTTTTGCTTCGGCAAGTTACTGACATGTCTCATTACAGTGCCAAAAAAATAACAACCGATTTTTGATGCCCTTTTGTAGTACCAGTGTTACTTTTATGCTCCTTTTTAGTGCTTTATTCTGGGTTTTGAATGGTCAGAACCGGTCTAGAAGGCTTAATTACACGCTTTTTAGAAATTGGCATCGGCTTTGCTATGTCTACGTACATGGACGAAACGTACATAACAATAATGATAAATAATAAAAACAGCGCAAAACTGGCCAGTGGATTTTCTGTACAGTTTTTATAAGGACCACAAGTTCTTCGCGCATTTATCAAAACCGAATTGTTTTGACTTTTTTTGACTCAAATAAAAACCAAAAATAAAACGATACACAACGAAGGAAAGAAAATATGAAAACTCTATCTAAAGCGGTTGCAATGGCATCTCTACTTTCAGCTGGCGTGATGGGCGCACAAGTAGCGAATGCTGAAGTTTCTTACTCTGCTGGCATCGCCACTACTTACCTATGGCGTGGTACTGATCTAGGTGGTGCTGCGTTCTCTGCTGCAGCTGATTATTCTCATGAGTCTGGTGCTTACGCTGGTCTCTGGGCGTCTTCTGGCGATCTAGCTTGGGGTAATGAATACGACCTATATGTTGGTTTCGCTAAAGAATTCGGTGATTTCTCTTTTGACGTGATGGCTGCTACTTATACCTATGCTTCTAAGCCTGAAGGTGACATGGGTTCTCCTGGCGAAAACTCTGAAGCGATTGTATCTCTAGGCTTCATGGATGCGTCTGTTTCTTACACTACTTCTTTGATCAGTGGTAGCCCAAGCTATATTAACCTTGGTTATTCTGTTGCTGGTGCAGACATTGCAGTTGGTATTAGCGATAACGATGCAGGTCAAGAATACACTCACTTAGACATTTCTTACGGCCTAACAGATCAACTAAGCATTACTGTTTCTAAGGTTGTTGATCAGTCTAACTCTGTTGAATTCTTAGCTGATCCTGATAATGGTCCAGTTGATGAAGACGCTATCGTAGTTATGTCTTACAGCCTTCCTCTTTAATTTTTAAATTAATGAGATTATCGCAAAGCTAGGTTCGCCTAGCTTTGTTCTCCAACCCATAAGGAGTTTGATATGAAATTGGTTACGGCCATTATCAAGCCATTTAAATTAGACGATGTGCGTGAAGCACTGTCTGAAATTGGCGTTCAAGGCATCACAGTGACAGAAGTGAAAGGCTTCGGTCGCCAGAAAGGCCACACT
>JBFEWA010000157.1:0-7061 GCA_041546605.1 Bermanella sp. | reverse complement strand
GCTTAAACCGCGGGGCGGGGTACATCGACCGGCGGACACATTTCAAAACGACGATCTGCCGAAATTCAATCGACCCACCATTTCACAGGGTATCACCAAAAACACATCCACTAAATTCACCGCTGTGGTGATGGGGTTTAAGTCATCGTCATCGGTTAAAAACTTCATGCTAGGCCTCTTTTACGGCTTTAAGCGACACGGGGGCCACTTCGTCTTGTTCAAGAGCCTGCTTCAATTCCACTAAATCTTGAGCTAACCAGCGCTTTTTAATGGAAACCGTTATAAAGGTGAGTGACGCCGCAGCCAGTGCAAAAATAACCGCTGCAAAGGCAATAGAAAGATTTTCCGAAATGCCTTGTATGTTGCCATCCGCCAAGCTTTTTAACGCAGGGCCCATAGGAATCATGGTGGCAATTAAGCCCAACATCGGGGCCACCTTAGTCACCAGTTTTAAAAACTCTAATTGCTTAAACGCAAATAGCTCCAATTCGTCAAAATCTTGCGTTTGGCTTGCCTGTTGGTATTGGTGCACCTCAAAGCCCTTCTGCGCTGTGCTAATGTTTGCGGTTTTCCCACGGCGTTGCCAAGCTTGCATGGCCACCTGGCCCACACTGTAAAAGCCATAAAAAAACACAAATAATATGGCCAGTAGTACTGGGGCCATTAATAAATCGCTCACGCGATACATGAAAAATTCAATAGAGGAGATCATAAAACTTCCAAGAAAAATAAAATGCGCCCTTAACTCAAGGGTTAAGGGCTAAGAGGCAAAACGTTATTCAATGGCTTGAGTAACCGTGTCGTAAATAAAGCTGTAAATACGGCTACTCACTTCGTTATCCACTAGGCCGTAGTAGCCTGTCACTTGTAATTTATAAGTAGCCGTTGGAGTCTTAACTAAGTACACACCATACTGAGACCAAATTTTATGATTGCCCTGCAAGTTATAGGCGTACCATTTATCTTGATCTTTAAAGACTGTTTTAACCGCATCCGCTTTCACATTGGCATCCGGGTCAGCAATCACAGCGTCATCGGATTCATCACCGGCTAGAGCAACTGCTTTCGCACCAGCACCCAATTGAATTTCAAATTCATTACATAGCACGCTGATATCCCAAGCAGCCGTATTAGCCACTTCTGAATTGGCAGAAAAATCCACATAATGCTGAGTATCGCATTGTGCAATTTGTAGGGTTTGCTCCGCCGCAAACGTTTGGTCATCTGCTCCTTTGAATTGATACCCCAAGGTGATCTCGGTCATGGACATGCCAGGCACACCACCATTTAAGTTTGAAGTAGAGGTAACCCTCACCTTGTACAGGCCATCTTCATTACTCAATAAATAATATTGCGCATCATTAGCTGAAATTTCATGATTCATTGGGTTGTACTGATAAAAGCCTGAACCAAATACCGAATCTAAATAGTCACTCGTGAATTGTGTATTCGCTGAATATTCGGTTACCGCTAAAAAGTCCGCCAACTCCGACTCAGGTGTGGCATTAACAAACTTATCCGCCACCACAACTCCTTCTGCATCGTAGAAGTCGGCGTTATTGCCAGTAAAATAGGCTTGTACGTCACCCGGGCCGGATTGATCACCATTTAAAATAATAGAGGTGCCATAGAAAGCCACGTCCCATTCTGTGTTGGTTTTGGCTTCTTCATTGGTTAGCGTCAGCTGCTGTTGTGCATCCAAATCATAATAAGTAAAGTCACTGTAGGCATTGATACCCGATACTATTTTATATTCAGCGGAAGCATTGCCCTCTTTGCCGGTGTTTCCAGTGGTTTCATTATTTGACCCACATGCCGTTACCATAAAACCTAGGCTGATGATTGTGGCGAGTTTCAGTTTTGTATTCATATTGTGCTCCCAATTATTAGTTAAAATTCGTAGTTCATACCCAAATAGATACGACGACTGTCTTCTGCTCTGGCATCAAAGTAATCAGTGGATTGCTTAGTGTTTTTATGTTCATCAAATACATTTTGAATGCCGTATCTCAGCTTTAATTGTTTGCTAGGTTGTTGTGTCACACTGAGATTAAGGCTGACCCATTCATTGTTATATTCCCCTTTGAACCCCTCCACTTCGTCTAACCCAGTTGTAGTGGGATCATCTAAAGCAAAGGCTTCATCAGCTTGATAAACCAAATAGGTAATGACTTTGGTGCGCATCCAATTGAAAGACGAATGCAGATTCAATTTCACTTGATGTCGTGGTCGATTGGCCAAACGCCTATCGCTTTCATCACGGGCTTCGAGATAGGCGTAGCTCATATTCACTAAGTGAATATCACTTAATGGATACTTAACACTCACATCCCCTCCTTGTGTGCTAACACGACTGATGTTCTGATAAACAAAAGCATCCACACCCCAAATATCGGTTTGTATTTCATCAAATTGGTTTTCAATAAGATTTTTAGATTTCGAATAAAACCCACTCACATCCAGGGTTAAACCATTCACAAAATCCAACGAGGTATTCAGGTTGTAACTTAAGGTTTCTTCTGGCTGTAAATCTTCATTGCCAATAACCACATAGCCACTGCCCACATTGGTATGATCCAGAATGTAATAACGCTCTTTTAAACTGGGTACTTTATAGCTCTGCCCCACACCCAAGCGGATGTCCAATTGATTTCCTTGCGTTGAAATTTGGCGAAATAACCCAGATAAGCGTCCAGCCTGATGCCAACCAAACCCCGTATCATGTTGCACGCGCATACCGGCTAGCATTTCAATTTGATCCGTCAGGTTTACATCTACTTGGGCGAATCCTTGGCTGCTATCACGTTGTTTATCGAAGATGCCATCATTTGGAATATCCATGGTTTCATAATCGTATTCATACCCCATGACCATTTCGGCATTAGCAAACATCAATGTTTTTTGCAGTTCTAATCCACCCAGATTCAGTTCTGCATCGCGACTGGCAGTGGTAGCATGACCGCTGGATTCTTTGTGATTGGCTAATCGAACACGACCCACTAAATTGTTTTGCGTTTGTAATTCGAGGGTTTGAGTCACACGTTCAACGTCTGAATAGTAAGCATCAGCAAGATTGCCAATACCGGGAAAAAAGCTGTCTTCTTCAATACGATGGCGGGTTTCTTTGAAATATTGCGGACGATAATTCAACTGGTTTGCGCCCATTTGCATGGACACACTGCCATCTAAAAAATGTTTTTCAGAACTGGTGCCGTTTTCTAATTTGGCCTCAGGATCGTATTTAAAACCTGGGTTATTGATATGCTGGTAACTAAATTGGCCTTTGTAATCTGGTCGCGCCCAAGCCGATGACAAAGCCAAGCGATGCTCAACTTCATCTCCTTCGATTTCATTTCCTTGATAGCGCCCCATTTCATAACTGATACGGGTAGCGGTTTTTTTCACCTGTTTTGTAATGATGTTCATCACGCCACCCATGGCAGAACTGCCATACATGACCGAGGCCGCACCTTTTAAAATCTCAATACGCTCCACATCCAACGCATTAATTTGATCCAAGTCCACACTGCTACCGGTTGGAGTGATCATGCGCTGGCCATCCACCAATACCAGCACGTGATCCCCGTCAAAGCCCTGCATTTGAACGTTGTAACCATCTTTGTTGCTACGAGTAATGACCACACCAGGAATAAAATTCAGGGCTTCGGCTAATGTGCCCGAACTCACCACGGACAACTGCTCCGACGTAATCACATCCAAAGCAACCGGCGAGTCATTTAATAATTTAGGGGTGCGCGTGCCTGTGGTCACAACCGTATCCAGCTCATAAGCCATGCTGGACGTTGCCGCCACAACCAATGCTAAAGCACTGGTGAATCTGTATCTTGGTGTCATGGGTCAATCTAAATGAAGGTTAATTTATCGTAATGATAATACTTATCATTTAGATTTCAATTAATATTTAATAATTATTAGGAATGATCAAAATACAATCAGCATCACAAACGCTGAATCTCATTAAGGTTTCCATTACCATAGCGGCTCACACAATGAGGTTATAATGGACAACACTTACTCAATCGCTTCCCGTAAACGCCGTATTGCCGCCCTGCTCATCGACTCTTGGTGGTTTGGATTGCTCAGCATGTTGATTGTTTTTGGGGTAGCAGAAAGCTTGGCCTTTAGTTGGGATGACGTTTTCTTGTCCTCCTCTTTCAGCTTTTTTACCCTTGGCCCCATCATTAGCTTTTGTATTTTCATGTGCAAAGACGCCTACCAAGGCATGAGTCTAGGCAAACGCTTATTGGGCATTCGCGTAGTCAACATGCATCAACAAGCCATCCCAGCTTGGCAAACCATCATGCGAAACGTCACCCTACCGTTTTGGCCGTTGGATTTTTTGGCCATGGTTTTAAACTCCAACAAACGACGCTTAGGTGACTTAATTGCCAGTACCCAAGTCATACGTGACCCACAAATCAGCAGCCAACAACGTTTAAGTATTGCTGGCATCTTGGTGGTGTTTTATTTGTTCACTCCAAACCTGCCAGCCTTATCTGTCACACCGGATGCCATGCATCAATGGCCGCAAATGATGATAAAGCGCAGCGAGGCCTATCAATTTGCCGAACAACAAGTGCGGTCTCATTCTGGTATCGAGCAATTCATAGGATTCATTCAAGACATAGAAGTGGGCAGCAATAGCCAAATCAATATGGTGAACCAACAAGGCCATGCTCAGTTCGAATTAAACGTGATTGGTGAAAAAGACAGCCTGCCGGTTTTTGTGACCTTAGATCGTGAAAATGGCCAATGGCAACTCACGTCACTGACCTATGAGCACGTTGAGCAATAACACAATCAACTGTAACCCAATCAACTGGGTATAAATAAAAAAGCAGATCCTAATTGTGATCTGCTTTTTTTACTTCACGCACTTGTAACAAAACTCTTCTAGGCTGTGCCCAGTTTTAAACGCTGGACGCAACCATGAAACACTCATCCATTTTATTCGGCAGCCTGAGCATCGCGCTTTTCGCCAGCCTTTATGCCTGCATGGGGGATGACCTTCCTCACTCACTTTCTATTAATGGAAAATCGACATCTGTCTTGCCCGAAGTGGCCCTTGAAGATCGCACCACAGTGAGCAATGCCGTTATCTTTAATGACGAAGCCAGTATTCCCTCCCAGTGCTATACCGACACGCAAGGGCAACACAATCCATGTTATACCTGCCATCAAATGTACGATCGTCAAACGGATTTTCGTTTAAATAAATTAGACGATGGCGGTTTACAAGGGGCCTATATTTTTTCGGATGTGGGCGTTACCAACCACTGGTCAAACTTATTTAAAGACAAACAAGATTGGTTAAAGCAGGTCAGCGATGATGCCATTCAAGAATACATCAACACAGAAAACTACACTGGCCTTGCCCCACGCCTTAAACAACAAGACTGGCAAGGATTTATCCCTGATCTTGCAAACTATCAAAACGCGGCCGCCGCGTTTGATGAGCGCGGTTTAGCCTTAGATGGCTCCAACTGGGTAGCATTTAATTACAAGCCATTTCCAGGAACCTTCTGGCCCACCAATGGCGCCACCGATGACGTATTAATTCGTTTAGATAAACCCTTCCGCGAATTAAACGGCAAATTTAATCGCAATGTGTACTTCATCAACCTGACACTGGCAGAGTTAAACATCAAACAAATGCAAGAGGCATCTATTTGGCCGGTAGATGAAACCCAACTGGGTGTCGACATCAACCAAGACGGCTTGTTAAGCGTGGCAAAAAGCGTAGTGCGCGGTACTCATTACGTGGGGGATGCAAAGCATACTCCCCTTGAATTCCAGCAATTTCCTCTCGCAACCGAATTCATGCATTCAGTACGGTATGTGGGCGTGAATGACGATGACAGTATTGGCATTCCTGCACGCATGAAAGAATTGCGCTACATGCGCAAAGTGAATGTACTGCCTCGCGACACCATAACCTCCCGTTACGATAACGAGCGCAAAGAAAAACTTTTAGAACTGCTACCCAACTTTATTAGCCGCGGCGATGAAGGCTTCGATAATGGCCAAGGTTGGTTCGTGCAAGGTTTCATCGAAGACTACAACGGGGAACTGCGCCCACAATCCTATGAAGAAGGCATGTTCTGCATGGGTTGTCACGCCGCCATTGGCACCACACTCGACAGTACTTTTTCTTATGCGCGCAAAGTCACTGGCGAATCTGGCTGGGGTTACATTAATTTAATTAACATGCTGGACGCCCCATCCATGAGTGAAGACGAAGGCGAGATCTTAAATTATTTAAAACGCGCCGGTGGTGGCAGCGAATTCCGTGAAAACCCAGAAATGCTTGAGCGCTGGTACACACAGGACGGCGAAGTGGATGTAGAAAAAGTCAAAGCCGCCGATGTCTACACCTTAATCACGCCATCCAAGCGTCGCGCTTTAGATTTAAACAAAGCCTATAGCGAAATTGTGCGTCATCAGAGTTTTATTTATGGGCGTGACACCACCTGGTTACCCGCCAAAAATGTATACAAAGAAGTGGACGAAAGCATTCCACCACTGCAATCACAACACCGTTACTATGGATGGGACATACGCCTTGATTGGCAAAAATAAATAACGATAACGTCCCTTCTTTTCTTTAACGCAGCCGCTTCATATTTTGAAAGGCTGCGTTTTTTTATGTCACATTTCAGTCAGAAAATCGTCATTAAACATCCACCGAATCGCAACATTCCCCACGTAGATTACCCCTGCACAACATTTTTGATGAGAAGGAAACACACAATGAATAAAAAAATAATCGTACTGGCCATCGCCTCTGCATCTTTACTCACCGCCTGCGGCAGTGACAGTGACTCAAAAGAAGGCAACGCATCGGTAGTTACTGCTAGTCGCAGTATTGCCGCTAACACAGCGTGCCCGAACGGCGGTGTTGAAATTGATACCGGTATTGATACCAACAAAAACGGAGTATTAGATGCCGAAGAAATCACCAACACTCAAACGGTTTGTAACGGTGTGGATGGCAACAACGGCGAAAACGGTGAAGACCTAACCACAGCACCTAAATTAAT
>JBFEWA010000510.1:0-1392 GCA_041546605.1 Bermanella sp. | reverse complement strand
TTGAATGCTCACCTGAATATCCATGTTTTTATTGGCAAGTTTAGCTAATTGCTCACTCGCTTCTGTTGAAATATGAAACACCTCTAAGGCCGTTTGACGCTCAAAGTGTGGCTGCATTTGTTTCAGCCAAGGGCTAGCCTGTTTATCATTGTAGGTGTAAAGGGTCACTTTTTGTGATTTGCCACAGGCTTGGCGTAAGCGTTTTTCTTCCACTTGCCCAAGCTCAATCCAATGCTCGATTTCATCGCTGAAGTTTTTTTGCCAAAGGTCTGGCTCATCTTGGGTGGAAAGCCCTTTGGTGAAGCTCAATTGCTCATGGGCATTTAACGCAAACGCCAGCAAACGTACCATCATGCGTAAATCGTTTTCGCTGGGATGTTGCGCTAACGTCAGGTTATGGCTTTGATAGTAATGGCGATCCATATCACTAATGTGGAGTTGTACTTTGAAAATACTGGCAGTTAGTGCCATGGCTCACCTTTTTGTGTTTAGTTACAAATGTGCATCATAAAAGTCGGCATTATACGGTAAAATGCAGAAATTGATGTTTGAATTTATTTGGGAGGCATTATGCCCGTTGCCAGCGCGTGTCATATCTTAGTGAAAGAAAAAGCCTTAGCTGAACAGCTAAAAGAGCGCTTAGCCAAAGGTGAAGATTTTGCTGCCTTGGCGAAAAAGTACAGTACTTGTCCAAGCAAAAAGAATGGCGGTAACCTAGGTGAATTCCACAAAGGAGATATGGTGAAGCCTTTTGATGATGTGGTGTTTAAACGTCCCATCTTAAAGATCCATGGCCCTATCAAAACCCAGTTTGGTTATCACCTGATTAAAACCCTGTATCGCAGTTAACCATGTTGGCTCTGTTAAACGAATACCGCTCTGTTATTCACTTGCTGCTACATGCCTTGGTGCCCTTGCTGGTGGTATTGGCTGTGGTGCCAAAGGGGAAGCAACGCTTTGTATTTGGCGTGTTAATGGCCACCATGTTGGTGGATGTGGATCATCTGTTGGCAACACCTATTTACGCGCCAAACCGTTGCAGTATTTTGTTTCATCCGTTGCACCAGGTGATCCCCATGGTTGGCTATGGGCTGATGGCTTTGTGGCCAGGCCTGTTATGGCTGCTGAAGCGTCAAATCCGTAAATGGGAAGCCACAATGGGCTGGATTGGCGTGGGCTTATTGACTCATATGCTGTTGGATGCCTCTGATTGCGTGTGGATGCGCCTAAGTTAGAGTTTCCTTCGTCTATGCGATTATTGCGGTGACTATGGGTGGCAGTGGGGTTTTACTGCCGCAATTCAGCGCAGGCTGCGTATTTTCTTTCCCTTATGATCTATTTTTAAGCGCCTAATTTGGGTAAAATTCGGCCCCTATTTTTATGTAACGGCCT
>JBFEWA010000506.1:0-1500 GCA_041546605.1 Bermanella sp. | reverse complement strand
GGCAATTCCATTTGGCCGCGAATGCGCCCAGCAAAATCATCCGCTTGCGTTAAAAAGATTTTTAGTTCATCGGATACATTTAAGGTTTGCTTTTCAATAACATAGCCCCATAACAATATGAATCCAGGGGTGTCATCCAACTGTACGACCTTGTTATCTTCCATTTTTTGCGAAAACACATCCGGTGCATTTTTCAGCTTGATGGTATTGCTCTTTTCATAATCCACCGCCAGCGACTTAAAGTTGGCCCCTAGCATTTGCATCACAGTGGTCATCAAATGTACATCATTTAAGGTATCACCATAGGTATGTAAACCCAGAGGTTGAGACTCCGCCGATAACTCTTCTAAATAATCATGTAAGACCTCCATAAATTTAGCGAAATCTTGTTTCATTTGGGTTTCGGTAAAGCTCACATCTTCAAAGATTTTAAGTTTGGTGGCTACTTCGATAATTTTCTGCTTTACCACCTCTTGCGTCTTACCTTCGGCAAGGGTCATATACTCTTCTTGAAGTTCCTCAAGATCCGCAATATCACCATAGTATCCCGCCTCGGCAAAACCAGGTGTCATATGGGATAGCATTAAAGAACGTCCGCGACGCTTGCCCTGCATGGCCTCACCTACGTTGTCCATGATGTAAGGGTATACAACGGGAGTATTGCCTACGGTTAATTGCGGTGCATCATAAATGGATAAACCACGCTCTTTGCCTGGCAACCATTCTTGCGAACCATGTGTGCCTAAATTAATAAAGGCGTTGGTGGCAAATTTTTGTTTCGCGTAAAGGTAAACCGCTAAGTAATAATGATTAATTGGGCTATTCACATCATGATATAAAGCCAAATGTTCTTCTGTGCTACCACGAGATGGCTGTGGCATCACAATCAAATTGCCCATTTTAATTTGCGGAATAATAAACACCGGCTCACCATTTACATTACGTACATAAGGGTGATTTTCTAATTTACCCCAACGCTCAGTGATGGCATCTTGAGTGGGTTGCGGCAAGTTCGCGAACCAGGCGCGATAGTCTTTAACTGGGAAATAATCACTCAAGCCTTGCTCCATTAAATTCTCTAATCCTTGCTGAGAATAAAATGGGCGTAAAATCTTACCAATCTCTTCCACTAGGGTGTCAGAAGACTTCACGTGAATATCATAGCCATCCTGCTTTAAGCCATTGGCGATATTTACGATGGAGTCCGGCACATTCATAAATGCCGCCCCCATGTTTTTATCACCCGGAGGGTAGTTCCAAATAAACATAGTCAGCTTTTTATTGGCATTACTCGTCACACTCAGAAGACCTTGCTTAATAGCACGGTCGGCCATGGCATCGATGTGATCCAACATGGGGACAGGTGTGCGAGTTTTAGCATCAGTAGTGGCCACGATAGTCGGATCAATCACCCCAGCGCTTTCTGGCATCATTAAAAAGTACGGCGACATCATGGCACTGATACCAGCGTGATCCTTTTCGAACGCTTCACGGTCACCG
>JBFEWA010000368.1:0-3144 GCA_041546605.1 Bermanella sp. | reverse complement strand
CCGTCTAGCTTATCCAAGCAACTAACCTTGCTGGATTATCATGCTAATGACATCAAGATGGCCCATAAATTCTGCGTTTCCTCTGAAAAAATACGCGCCCTAAAACAGAAAAAAGACGCGGGTCTTGTGCAAGCGAAGCGCTATTTTGATAGTCGCGGCGAAAATCGCATTTTAAAATTCGAGCCAACCCATGAGCGGGATGTGTCTCAGTTTGATATCCAAAAGAGCATTGACCATATTCGCGCGTATCGGGTAGAAGATCGTAAGCATCAGTCTGCGGCCTCTAATTTATTTAAACGTATCGAAAAAACCTACATTTTAGAGCGTTTGCGAGCCTCTAAGCTGCCGGTGCACAAGTACATGCCAGATGACGTGGTGGCAAAAAAAGAAGCAGATGCGTATTTGAAATACATGCAAGAGCAATATGCGTCTGTGGTTAAGCAAATGGAGCAGATGGATCAGGTGTTCTATCAGCGTGCCTATGAGTGTTTGAACGTGCTGACCCATGATGCCCGCTCGGCTGTGATGCAGCCTTTCCATAATCTTGAATTGTATTGTCAGGTGCGCGAGCTGATCGCGCGACTAGTGTTAGAAAATAAACCCCTAAAATTGATTGCCAGTGGTTTACATAACGGTGCATCCACGCGTATTTTGCAGGCGGGTGCTAATGAAAAACAAATTTGCTGGGAAACCATTAGGCAACTAAGAGAGCAATTGTCTTCTCGTCCAATTCGAGTGGCTGTGCACGGTAAACCTGTGCATATATTGAAATACCTTGATTATAAATTAGGCGCCTTTCCTGAACGATCATCTATGGTGTCCATCATGACAATGATGGAATATGTTGAGCAATTATTGCAGTTGCTGGACTTCCAATATCACAAATGGCAAGGGCAGGTAGCCCTGGTGTGTAGTCAATTTGAGCACCGCAATGGCATAGCTCAGGTAAATTTGTTGAATCGTTATTAGTCCATAGGTACAGTGGCTGTTTTTTTACAGTGGTATCATGATGTTACCTGATCATACTTTGCACACTTCGCTGCAGAAAATTAAAGACACGAAATTAAGCGAACATGCACCTCGTGTGTTGATTCTTTATGGCTCCTTAAGACCTGAGTCTTACAGTAAAAAAGCGGCTTTAGAGGCCGGTCGAATTCTTGAGAGCTTTGGGGCTGAAGTGAAGGTGTATGACCCTGAAGGTTTGCCTGTGTTTGATCGACAAACCTACGAGCACCCAAAAGTGCAAGAGCTGCATGAGCTGGCGCAATGGTCAGAAGCCATGGTGTGGTGCTCACCTGAGATTCACGGCAACATCACTTCCGTCATTAAAAACCAGATTGATTGGATTCCTTTGAGTATTGGTTCTGTACGTCCCACGCAAGGTCGCACCTTGGCTGTTATGCAGGTGAGCGGCGGTTCTCAGTCGTTTAATGCGGTGAATTCTTTGCGTATATTAGGGCGCTGGATGCGCATGTTTACTATTCCTAATCAATCCTCGGTTGCCATGGCTTGGAAAGAGTTTAATGATGATGGCACCATGAAAGACAGCAGTTATCGTGATCGTATTGTTGATGTGATGGAAGAGTTGTTTCATATGACATTAATTTTAAGGGATCACTCTGATTTTTTGACTCATCGATTTAGCGAGAATAAGCCGGATGCTTCATAAGTTTTTAAAGTCGTGTTTACAGTTAAGTGTTTCTTTTTTGGTGTTGGTGCTGGCGGCTTGCTCCAGCCTTACACCTGTGGAGCAACAAGCTTTATTAAATACCACGCCGGTTTCCACTGCGTTGGACTTTGAAGAGCTGCCTGTGGGCATGCAAGGGGATCCAGATCTTGGTGAGGGTGTTATTGAGGTAGCTGGTAAGAAAAGCTTTTATAAAGGGTATCGCTTACAGCCCGGTCATGGCAGTTTTGTTGTGCAGCTGCGTACCTATATTGAAAATACACCTCAGGGAGATGGTTTCTTTTATCCGGTTATAGAGCTTTATGATTTTAATATGCGTCAGATTGATGTGATGCGCCCGCAGTTACGCTTTACTCAGTTTAGCTCGAAAGGACGTTATGCCGCATTGCCGATTCGCTTAAACCCAGATGTGGGCTTTTTTGTGATACGCACAGAGCCTAAGTTATTTGGGCAAGAAGCTTCTTATACAACCGCCCATGAAGGCGCCAGTTGGAGTTACAGTGTTACGCCTTTTAATAAGCGTAAAGCGGCCATGTATTTGCCGTTAGGGCAGTTGGAATTGCTCACGCCGGACGAAGGCTTTTCGCAACCATTTGAAAAGATGTCAGGGGCGTTTTGGCAGTTTTCATTTGATCGTGGTGGAAAAGAATTGGCAGTTGCAGAAGATTATTTGCCGAATTTGACCTTAGGTGGTGGCCCTGTGTTTTCATTAGGGTATGCGTTTGCAGTGCCGTCTCGTCCATTTTCATCCATTCGTGCAAGTCTAGGTTATAGCTATTTATCGGTTTCCGATAAAGATGGAAGCTCCCATAAACAGAGTTTTGCCACTGGGGATTTGATGTGGGTTGAATCCAATCAGGTGAGTAGTTTAGGGGTTGGATTGACGTATCGTGGTGCTCATGAATATACAGTAAGTGGCATGACCACAGAATTTGACCCCGCTTGGGGGCCAAAGGTAGCGGCTGAAATTCGCGGTGCCATGGGTGTATCGTTAGGGGCTCAATTATCTTGGTTAAGTTTTACGGATGAATACGGCGAAAAGCATTCCAGTAATCAAGCAGGCATCTATTTAATTAAATTGTACTAATTTAATTAAATAGATTGTGCGAGCCATTAATCATCCAGTGGCTCGTCATCTTCATCAATATCCATTACGCCATCTTGTGGTTTGATGGCCAAGACGTCGCTGTGAGTTTGGTCCAGTACATGTTCCACTGTGCTGCCAAGAATCACACTTTGCATGTTATCTTCACTTAATACACCCACCACAATTACGTCGGCGTCTAATTTTTCCGCTGTGCGTACAATAGCTTCTTCTGGATCCCCTTCGTAAATGTGAATGTTTTCATCCACTACGTTGTATTTATCCGCTAATTCTTCACACGCTTCTGTGTGTTGCTCGACCACATACTGTTGTAAGTCTTCAGGAATAGGCGCGTCAGGCAGGCTCGCTAGGG
>JBFEWA010000034.1:0-15057 GCA_041546605.1 Bermanella sp. | reverse complement strand
CAAGATGTCGGCCGTTTTGAGCAACACAGTGTGGGTTTAACCACTGGGGGTCCAATGGACCCGTTAGCGTTTAAATGGGCCAACCGTTTAGTGGGTAACGATGAACATGCCACCGCATTAGAAACCACTATTGGTGGTTTAAAGTGCAAAGTGAATTGCAACACGCAAGTGGCCGTAACCGGTGCCACAGTAGTGGTGAAAGTAAACGGTAAAGCTAAGCCCCAATGGCAAACGTTAAATTTAAGCGCGAATGATGAATTAGAGTTGGGTTATGCCACAGAGGGCTGCCGTATTTATGTGGCATTCGCTACAGGTTTAAATGTTGAACCACAATTTAACAGCACCAGCACTGTGGTGCGCGAAGGCATTGGCGGTTTAAACGGTAAAGGTGTACAAGCCAAGGATGAAATTTTATTGAACGATCACACCATCGAAGATAGCTGTTGGCAGCTGCCGGAAAGTGGTCGACCTGTGTATGAAAATGAAGTGACCTTGCGTTTGATTCCAGGTTATCAAGATGCGCATTTTTCGCGTCATGAGCAGCGCATGTTTTTCTATCATGAATATCAAGTAAGCGATCTGTGTGATCGCATGGGTTATCGCTTAACCGGTCCTAAGATTAACTGCGATATCGAAGGTATATTATCCGAGGGCATTTGCTTAGGTGCAGTGCAAGTGCCCAAAGATGGCCAGCCCATCGTACTTATGAATGATCGCCAAACCATAGGCGGCTATCCAAAAATTGGTAGTGTGTTGTCATTAGATTTAGCCAAGCTTGCGCAACTGACTGCAGGCGGCAAAGTGAAGTTTGAACCTATTACTATCGACCATGCCCACAACGAATTGGCCCTCGCGCAATATCGCTATCGCCAACAAACCCTCGTTGCTGTGAATGAGGAAACCAAATGAGCCAATTAACCACAGCCATGCAGTTAAGCGTGGATATCGAAAATATGTTGGTGGAGCGTAATCTGCGCGGCATGAAAACCGTGCAAGGTGCACTGCCACAGGGTTATGTATTGCGCGCAGCGCAAATGATGTTGCCCATTCGCGGCACCGTTTTAATTGGTACCGGCTTTCCGGTTGTGGACACCTTTGAAACCGATGGACCTGTGGGCGCCATTGCCTTATACCAAGCATTTGAAGCTTTGGGTGCACAGCCTATTATTGTTTGTGGTGCGCCATTAAGTAAGGAGCTAGCCAGCCAGTACCGCGTACATGAAATCACGGTGGGGCCAAACGCAGAGCGTGATCAAGAGGCGTTACAGGCGCTGGAGCAACTAAAGCCAGAATTGATTGTATCTATCGAACGCCCAGGTCTCGCAGCGGATGGTAAATATTACAATATGCGTGGTGAAGACATCAGTGCTCGTGCTGCGTGTTTTGACACGTTTTTAATTCATGCTAAATGCCCATCGATTGCCATTGGTGACGGTGGTAATGAAATTGGCATGGGTAACATCCAAGAAGCGTTAAAAGGCTTGGATATCCAAGCAGCGGCCACAGGTTGCAACGAATTAGTGATTGCCGATGTTTCTAACTGGGCGGCACTAGGGTTGATCGCCATGCTAGATTGGTTAAGTGGTCAAGACATTTCAAGCAAGTTAGATGCATTACAAGTATTACAGTTCTTGTCTGAACACGGCAGTGTGGATGGTGTAACCCGTGAGAACACCCTGACCGAAGATGGTTTACCGGCGCAAGATGGTATCGATTTATTGAATCGTTTACGCGCTCTCGTTAGTGAAAAGAAATTAGTAAATAAAATCTAATTTAAAATTTTGTATGTAAGAGGTGCCGTATGAGCATTGTATTTTTAAACGACAGCTTCATGCCAATGGAAGAAGCTAAAATCTCGCCAATGGACCGTGGTTTTCTATTTGGTGACGGCATCTATGAAGTAATCCCTGCCTACAACGGTAAACTTGTGGGTTTTGGTCCGCATATTGATCGTATGAACCAAGGTTTAGAATTGATCGGAATTGATTTCAAATGGAATCAAGACAAATGGCGTGAAGTGTGTAACGCATTGATCGAGAAAAACGAAGGTGAAAACCTAGGTATCTATTTGCATGTGAGCCGTGGTGCAGACAGCAAGCGCTTCCATGCGTACCCTGAAAACGTACCGGCCACTGTATTCGCTTACGCATTTGAAATTCCAGCAGCAAACGTGCCAGACAAATCAAAAGTGAAAGGTTACAAGGTTGCAGTTACACAAGACATGCGTTGGCAGCGTTGTAACATTAAGTCTACTGCGTTGCTAGGTAATGTAATGCACTTCCAATACGGTTATGCTCAAGGTTACAACGAAACCTTATTGCACAATGCCAACAACGAACTAACCGAAGCGGGTGCGTGTAACGCCTACATCGTAAAAGATGGCGTTGTGATTACCCCGCCATTGGATAACCAAATCCTGCCAGGTATCACACGTTTAATGTTGTTAGAAATCCTACGTAAATACAGCGACATTAAAGTAGAAGAACGAGTTGTAACCATGGACGAAGTGTTCGATGCGGATGAAGTGTGGATCACCAGTTCATCTAAAGAAATTGCACCGGTTGTGGAAGTAGCGGGTAAGAAAGTTGGTAACGGAGAGATTGGCGATGTGTGGTTAGCGGCGCAAGCCCTTTACACAGAGCACAAATACGAGTTCTAGTTAGGACACCATTAGTTAGTAAAAAAGCCCTTAAAAGCCCGCCTTTAATCTTAAAGGTGGGCTTTTTTGTTTTAGGCTATTGCGAGTGTTTCAATGGATTACCAATTTCCTTTAAATACTTTTCTGCAATCATAGCGGCGCCACTGGTATTAAAGTGGTTGGCGTTTCGGTAAACGATAGTGTCATTTAGAATGAGATCACAACGGTCTTGACTGCACATGACATCTTTTAGATCAATGTACTGAATACTTGGAAAACGACGTTTCATTTCATTGATTATATGATCAGCTGAATACGGTGGTGCCGCGACAGTACTGTCCGTATCATCAAATAAAACAAATCGCCCACCCTTGGCTAATTTAATTCTATGTAGATGCTCCGGTGTGGTGGCAGGTAAACTAATCACAACACTGATGTCTTTATTCTGTGCAACCAAGTCTGCAATGGTCTGCAGTAAGTACTCATAATTGAGATTATCTGGAGATGAATAGTAATCCCAATTGGCCGCTAAAATAATGTGCTTAAATTGCAACGCGTATGCTAGTCGTTGATTGGCATATTCTGGGGGGTAACTATACACATTTGGTGCGATGAAATTAGTAAGTATCGGATGTCCACCGGATGTGGAGTCGTGTATATAAATGTTTGCAAATTTGGCAAACACATCGATAAGGGATGCGCTGTGATTGGCAAAGGAATCACCAATGAGCATTCCATCAAGCGTATCTTTTTTGACCCCTAACCAGCAGTCCTCAATGTTACCGATTAAATCCTTATCGTGGCACTGCTTGCGCACGGTGCTCGGGAAATTCTTTTTCTTGTCGAACTCTGCCAGTTCATTAAAGCGATCGGGGAAACCGTTTTTTACATCGATGACCGCGTAAATACAGGTTAATACAATAAAGGCAGGTAGCATGACTTTTTTCATGGCGCTGCCTAATGTGGGCAGTTTGGCATGGCGAATGGGCTGCTCAACAAACTTCCATGATAAATAGGCAAAGATAAATGACAATACGATCACACTGAGTTGTGTGAGCCCGACTAAATCCAAGCCTAAGTATTGTGTGAATGAAATAATGGGCCAATGCCATAGATACAGGGAATAAGAAATCAGACCAACAAATACCACCGTCTTATGACTTATGATGCGATTGACGATACCTGGATGTTCCACATCTTTTCCGGAAATGATCATCAGAATGGCACCTAAGCAGGGCCAAAACGCGTTTAAACCTGGAAAACTACTGGCTTTGGAAATCACAAATGCTGGAATTAAAATCAAGCCTAAACCGATTAACGATAAAACATGGTTGATTGATTTATTTAGCTTTGGCAGATTTGCGTAATTAATAGCTAATGCCGCACCCATCATCAATTCAAAGGCTCTTGCCGGTAGTAAGAAATACGCAGAATGAGGCGTACTTTGAGTTAGGTAAATGGATAAGCCTAACAGCCCAACACAGGCCAATATGAGAATTTTACCTAGGTGTTTACTTTTCGTAAGTTTGGCAATCGCAATAAATAGGGCAGGCCAAATAAAATAAAACTGCTCTTCAACCGCTAATGACCATGTATGCAAAAGTGGAAACAGATCCGTATTTGGTGAGAAATAGCCACCCGTGTTCTGCCATAAAAAGAAGTTACTGGTGGTTAAAAACGCATGAATTAAATTACGGGCGAATATTTCGAAGTCATCCGGAAACAATAACAAGTAGGCGGGAATAGTGGTGAAAATTAATAGGGCGATTAAAGCTGGGGTAATACGTTTTATGCGTCGCAGATAGAATTGCTTAAAGCTAAAACGATTTTGGCTGACTTCTTTGTGAATAATGGCGGTGATTAAAAAACCAGAAATAACAAAAAAAACATCCACCCCAATAAAGCCACCGCTAATGGCAGTGACTTTGGCATGAAACAGTAAGACCAGTAGTACGGATATGGCTCGCAGACCGTCGATGTCTGGGCGGTATTGAATTAAATTAGACATAGATATGTTTTATAGTGAGCCTGAGTTACTTATAAGGATTCGGATCGTCCGGATTTTTTTGCGTCTTAAAGCGTTTATGTAGCCACAAATATTGGGCAGGATAACGACGGATCGCGCTTTCCAACCATTGGTTGTAGGCAAGGGCGTCTTGCTCTTCGTCGCCAGTTTCAGGCAGTGGTTCGTAAAATTCTAAAATGTATTCTTGGCAGTCTTGTTTGCGGTGATAGCTGTAAGGCACGATACGTGCATTACCGCTTTTGCTTAAAAACGTCAGTCCAGAAATGGTGGAGGCTTGGCGACCAAATAATGGTGCGAATACGGCGTGCTTACGCCCATAGTCTTGATCCGGTGCATACCAAAGCGATTCGCCGCGCTTTAGGCAGTCGATAAATCCTTTCACATCTTTTTTATGATAGGCGTTGCTGCAAAAACGATAGCGCCCACGCATCATGATGGCGTTCATGAGTTTGTTATCCAGTGGGCGATAGGTCACGTTTAACTGAGTCACTAAGCTGGTGAGGGCGCCGGCTAAGTCTAAAATAGAAAAATGCGCGCCAGCTAACACCACCCCTTGGCCACTGTTAAGTACGTTATCGAAATGTTCTTTACCGCGCACTTCTAAAGTGGATTTAAAGCGCTCGTAATTACCAAACCAAGCCGTACCGCTATCTAGATAGCCTTGCATGTTTTCGTGGAAAATTTCTTTAACCAGTGCGTCTTTTTCTTGTGGGTTTAAATCAGGGAAACAAATGTCTACATTTACCTGTACCACTTTGCGACGGCCTTTAGCCAGGTTGTAGCTTAGCCAGGCAAGACCGCGACTGATTTGCCATTGCACTTTGAAGGGCATGAGTTGGCTGATAAATAAAAAGCCCACGAAAAACCACACGCCCCAGTATTTGGGCTTGAGGTATTCAATTTTGAGTAATCGCGTATCTTCAATTTGATTGAAGCTTTGGTTGTTTTTATTGTTCATAATGTTTGTCTCAGCATTTCAAGGGTTATCTTGAAATGCTGTTTTCATGGCCTTAACTATGGGCTTTGATGCTGTTAATAATGTTGGTGGTGCTGCAACCGTCTTCAAAATTTAACACTTGTACTTGGCCGCCATTGGCAATGACTTCTTTGCCACCGGCGATGTCTTCAATTTTGTAGTCGCCGCCTTTCACGAGAATATTCGGCAGCAATTTTGCGATTAAGCGTTGCGGTGTGTCTTCGCTAAATGGCACTACATAGTCGACGCTCTCTAAACCGGCTAAGACATCCATGCGGTGGGAGGTTGGGTTGATGGGTCGACCTTCCCCTTTTAAGCGGCGCACAGAGTCGTCGGTGTTCACGGCGACAATGAGTTTGTCCCCAAGCTTTTTCGCGTTTTTCAAATAACTCACATGACCTGGGTGCAAAATATCAAAACAGCCATTGGTCATAACCAGAGTTTCCCCTTGGGCTTTGGCATCATTGATCACATCTAATAACGCGTCTTCATCCATGATGCCGCCATGGGCAATTTCATCGGCTTTGGCTTCGCGACGCAGTTCTGCCAAGCTCACTGTGGCGGTACCCAGTTTGGCCACCACTAGGGCGGCTGCGGTGTTGGCAAGGGCGGTGGCTTCCGCTAATGGGCTGCCAGCTGCATAGGCCGCTGCCAATACGCTGATGACGGTGTCGCCCGCACCAGTTACGTCATACACTTCGCGAGCCGTGGCCGCTAGGTGAACTGGTTGCTCCCCTTTTTGGAACAAAGTCATGCCTTTTTCACTGCGGGTTACCAGTAAGGCATCGAGGCCAACGGTTTCGAGTAATTCAAAACCCTTACTGACAATTTCAGCTTCGTCTTTACATGGGCCAACCACTTGTTCGAATTCACTCATGTTGGGTGTAATCAGAGTAGCACCGGCATAGCGCTTGAAGTCATTGCCTTTAGGGTCGATGAAAATGGCTTTGCCTGCGGCTTTGGCCACTTGAATAAAGGCTTCAATGTTGTGCAGTGCGCCTTTGCCGTAATCGCTTAATACCACTACGTCGCAGTGTTCGATTTGTTGTTTGAAGTTTTCTAACATGGCGGAGTTATCCACATCATGGAAGGACTCTTCAAAGTCCAAACGAATCAGCTGTTGGTGACGGCTCAATACGCGCAACTTAGTAATGGTAGGGTGCGTATCAATGGCGGTGAACTGAGTTTGAATATGGTTATGCTGCAAGGTGTTGCTGAGTACTTGGGCGTTTTCATCTTTCCCAACTAAGCCCATGATTTGCGCCTGAGCCGTGAGGCTGGCAATGTTCAATGCCACGTTACCTGCACCACCGGCGCGATCTTCAATATCACTGACCTTGACCACAGGCACAGGTGCTTCTGGAGAGATACGCGAAGTCGGGCCGCTCCAATAACGATCTAACATCACATCCCCTACCACTAAGACACGGGCATTGGCAAAGTTGGGCAATCGCAAAGTCATGAAATCTTAACCACATTATTTTTAATAGCGGGCTATGTTAGCACAAGCTATGGCTAGGGGCATGGCTGTATGCACCATTGTATTTGTCCTTTGTGACATAGGGGTAAATATTCAGGGAGAGTGATAGAATACGGGGCTTTAATTAATAAGAACAAACCATGGCCAGACTGTTTTATACCCTGATTTTAACTCTGCTTATGCCCATTATTGTGGTGCGCTTATTCATGCGTGCACGCAAGGCACCGGCCTATGGTCAAAATTGGTGGCAGCGCTTTGGCTTGTTCACGGGCCCGCAAGCCACTATGGGTCAGCAAGGGGGGATTTGGTTTCACACGGTAAGCGTGGGGGAGTTCTTAGCCGCGGCCCCCTTGATTCAGCAAACCCTAGATGCCTACCCAGATACCTTAATTACCATTACCACTACCACGCCTACAGGCAGCGAGCAGGTGAAAAAACGCTTCGCAGATCAGCTCAATAAGCGCGTGTTTCATGTGTTTTTGCCTTATGACTTGCCTTGGTTTTTACAGGCATTTTTGCGCAAGGTACGCCCTGAGTTGTTAGTGATTTTAGAGACCGAGCTTTGGCCGAATTTGATTCATTGTGCGGCGCGATCCACTTGCAAGGTGATGGTGGTGAATGCTCGTTTAAGTGAGAAAAGCGCTAAGGGTTACGCCAAGGTGGCGGGTTTAACCGGCAATATGTTGCAAAAGCTGGATCACCTGGCGGTGCAAAACCATAACGATGCTGCGCGTTTCTTAGAGCTGGGAATGCCTGAGAGAAACATGTCTATAACCGGTTCTATCAAGTTTGATTTGGATATTGATGAGCAGCTAATGGCTCAAGGTAAGGCACTCAGACAAGCATGGGGAGAGGAGCGAGCGGTGCTGATTATGGCCAGCACCCATGCTGGTGAAGATGAAATTGGACTAGCGGCGTTTCAACAGGTACTTAAGCAGCACGAGAATGCCTTGTTTGTTGTGGTACCGCGTCACCCTGAGCGCTTTGACAGTGTGGCCAAGCTGATCGAACAGCAGGGCTTGTCCCTAAGTCGTCGCAGCTTGCAGCAATCCGCAGAAAACACTCAGGTGTTGCTGGTGGATACCATGGGTGAGTTGATGCAATTTTTAGCCGCCAGTGATGTGTGCATCATGGGAGGCAGCTACATTGAAAGCGGCGGTCATAATCCGTTGGAGCCGGCGGCGTTATCTGTGCCTGTTTTGATGGGCCCAAGCCAATTCAACTTTGCGTTAATTTGTGAGCAGCTCGAGCAGGCCGGCGCATTACAAACCGTTGCCAAGGATGAGCTGGCGGCTGTGACGCTTGAATGGCTCAATGACCATGAATTAAGGCTGGTAAAAGGTCAGCAAGGAAAAGCCGTGGTGGACAGTAATCGTGGGGCGAAACAAAAAGTGTTTGAGTTGATCCAGTCTCAGTATGCCAAGTGATGGATGACAGTGGTTTAGATAATTAAAAAGGGCCTTTGGCCCTTTTTTAGTCTCTTTTATTAATAGCCTTTGATGGTGTAATCGATCTCGAAGTCGATGCCTTCTACGCGGGACACGCCAGTATTAATACTGCCGTCATCGTTTAGCTCCATCCAGCGGTAGCCAGGCCCGGCCCTATCCACATCAAAATCGTTAGACTCTGGGGTGAATTGCACGCAAGTAGATGGTGTCGAGATGTAACGTACGCCATCAATGTTGGTGTCGCTGTCTTGATGCACATGACCCCATAGCACCACGCGCACGTTGTCGTACTTGTTCACAATGTCTAATAAGGCTTGGCTGTTACGGATCTGTTGAGTATCTAACCACTTGCAGCCCATAGGCCGCGGATGGTGGTGCATGGTGATCAGGGTATGACTGGTGGTGTCTTGTTGTAGGGCTTGTTCTAATAGATCCAGCTGGCTTTGGGCCAGATTGCCAAACACGCTACCGGGCACCTGACTATCTAAGAGGATGATTTGCCATGGGCCTTTTTTCACCACGCTGAGCATTTCTTTTTGCTCGCTCACCACTTGCAACATGTTGGTGCGGTAGTCGTGGTTACCCGGAATCCAGAATTGTTCTTTGCCGTCTTTATCCAATAGGTCTTTAAGATATTGATAAGACTCGACGCTGCCGTCTTGGCTCAAATCACCTGTGCACAGATAAAAATCGAACTGGCTTTGTTCTTGATGAATTTTAGACATCACTGCATCCAAACTGGCGTGGGTGTCCATGCCAAGAAGCTTGCCTTCTTCGGTTGCAAATAGATGGCAGTCAGTGATTTGTATAAATTTTTGCATGACTATCGTGGTCCATACCCATCCGTAGGCGACGAGAACGTAAATTCAGCGCACTATAATGTTATTAGCTTAGTCACTTCCAGTGTCGGAGTCACATTTTAACGGCTTAGGCAGGAAATTTAATTCAATATCTGCTTCACCATGGCGAAGGCAGTGTTCTAGCCAATCCGCCAAAAATTGATTGATTTGGTGTTTCTCGTCCGGATGACGCATTTGCGGGTTGGGATAGTGGTATACCCCGTTGAACCTATGGTGATGGTCAAACACCACCACTTCTGCCATGCGCACATCATGGTACAGCCTCACCTCCATATGGGGAGGTTTGAGGTAATCGTGCAGTTCACTTACTTGCTCAATGGTAATGGTCAGCGTGTAGGGGAATTGCTCTGTGATGTTAAAGCGAATACTGGTGCGATGTCCAATCCCTCCAGTCACTACGAACTCGCGGCCTGTGCCACTGTCCATTTCGGGCAGTAGAGTCAGCAGGCGCATATAATTGCTCTCGCAAAGCTGCGCTAGGCTGACTAAATTGGGCACGTAATGCTTGGCCATGATGTCTCCAGAATGGAAGGGCTTTATGCCATCTTAGCTTTCAATAGGGATAACTCTAGCCATTGCAAAGCGATAATGGTGGCGGCATTACTAATTGTACCTGAGTTTACCGCCTCGAAGGCGTCTTTGCTTTTGACCTTACAAATGCGGATATCTTCCGATTCATCCTCAACCCCGTGAACCCCATCAATGGTGCTGCTATCCACATGGGCCATGAACACATGTAGTACTTCGTCGCATCCACCTGAGCTGGATAAGTAGCGGCATACAGGTGTGAGATCGGTAATTGTGGCTCCGCTTTCTTCTTGAGTTTCACGAATGGCCACGGATTCTGGGGTTTCACCAGGCTCGATCATGCCGGCCACAATCTCGTATTGCCATGGACTGGCCTCTTTTAGGGCACCAACTCGGAATTGTTCGGTCAGAACCACTAGGTCGAGCTTGGGGTCATACAGCAAAACAGCGGTGGCATCCCCGCGCTGGAACAACTCTCGACTAATGATGGAGCCCCACTGACCATTAAATAGCTTATGTTGCAGGGTCACCTTGCTCATTTTGAAGAAACCGTCGTAGCAGGTTTCATGCTGTAGCACTTTTAGGTCGTCTTGTGTGTAAGTTGGCTTTATCATAGTGACAATTTTTAATTTAACTCAGGCTTTGTATCGGATTTTGCAACAATATGTTGTATTAGTTTTATCTAATGTATGGTTCCATCATGGCGCCTAAGTGTTTAGAATCCGTGCAACTTCAGTTCTTCTACAGGAAGCAACCATGAAAAAATTGGCGTTAGCCCTTTTCACCATAGGCGCCACAGTAACATCTCAAGCGGCAGATCTAAAAAGTGTATTTGAACAGGCGTTAGTGAACGATCCGCAATTAGCAGCTGAAGTAGCATTGGCGGATGCAAACTCACAGAGCGCAGGCTTGGCCCGTCAGGCCATTTTGCCAACCGTCACCTTAAGTGCCGACATGGGCTCCACCACCATTGATGCCTATGCTGCGGTGCCAGAAACCGATACCGATACCACCTCTTATACCTTGCAAGCCACACAAACCTTGTTGGCACCAGAAGCCTGGTATGGCTATGGTGCGGCCAGCGCAGCAACCGATAGCGCAGAGATCGAGCGTCGTAAGGCAGAACAAAGTCTAGTGGTGCGTATTAGCGAAGCTTATTTCAACGTGTTACGTGCCAATGCTGGTTTGGCGTCTGCTAAAGCGCAAGAAGCGGCGGTGAAGCGTCAGCTTGAACAAACTCAGCAACGTTTCAAAGTGGGTTTAATCGCCATTACCGACGTGCATGAAGCGCAAGCTATTTATGATGGTGCCACCGTTGAATTGATCGCAGCAGAAAGTCAGCTGGATATCGCCTATGAAGCCTTGGCTTTATTAACCGGTGAGCGTTATGACCGTATCAACCCATTAAAAGAGAACATTCCTCTAACCGGTCCAGTGCCTGCGGATCGTGCCTTGTGGGAGCAAAAAGCCCTAGGCCAGAACCTAGATGTATTGATTGCAGAGAAATCCAAGGTATCTGCCGAGCGTAACCATAAATCGAAAATTTCGAGTCACCTACCCACGGTTAACCTAGTGGGTCGTTATTCTTCTACGGATCAGCTAAGCCAAGTCAATCCAGACCAAGAAGACATTACGTCTACGTATGTGGGTATCAACGTGACCATGCCGATCTTTGCCGGAGGTGCCACTTGGGCCGGTCAGAAACAAGCCTATTATCAACGCCAAGCGGCGGAGAAAAGTTTAGAAGCAGCACAACGTGGCGCGACGTTAAATATTCGCTCCTTGTATCGTCAGTTAGAAGCAGACGTGGCCCGTATCAAAGCCCGTAAGCAAGCCATGACCTCTGCACAAAGCGCCATGGAAGCCACGCAAACCGGCTACGAAGTGGGTACCCGTAACATTGTTGAAGTGCTGCAAGCTCAGTTATCTGTCTTCAGTGCACAACGTGATTACGCTTACGCGCGTTATGATTATGTGATTGATCTGTTGAAATTCCGTCAGGCAGCCGGTGAGCTTTCTGCAGCGGACATTGAAGAGATCAATGCCTGGTTGCAAGGCTAAAACGATTTAAACATCCCTATGTTTAACCCGCCTCGGCGGGTTTTTTTATGTCTGAGTTTTATGGGGCGGAAAACAACTGCTTGATTTCACCTGTGCTTTTTAAGTGTTGGATAGCATGGTTTAGGCTCGGAATAATGTGAGCCTTGCTTGGGTGCACACGAATAGCAACTGGGTATCGCCCCACCACATCCCCAATGGCCAGTGAGGCGAACTCTGGGTTTTGCTTGCGTAAATAATAAAATACCTGACGGCTCATGAAGACTTGGTCGATGCGATGATTGACCAATAAGTTGAGTAGATGCTCTTCGTTTGGGCCATCAATGCGCCGGGCTTGGTTATTGGCAAAGACCTCTTGGAATTGTGGGAAGGAATAACCCCTAACAACACCTATGGTTTGCCCTTGGATGTCTTCATATTTTGCTGCATGCTTGTTCTCCCCTTTGCGAAAGATGGCTACATCCTCTAATTGATAGAAGGTTTGAGTGAAAAGGCCTGGGATGGTCTTATGAGCATTCCAGCTGGGAGCGCTGCCAATTTCCACATCTAATTTACCCAAATCAAAGAGACGATTAACCCGGGCGTATGGATAGAACTGCCATTCAAAAGTAATGGCGCCTTGCGCTTCAATGGCTTGGGATAGCGCCATATAGATGCCATTGTGCTGGGTTTCGTTCATAAACGGAGGGTAGTGGTGAGCGCCCACTTTCAAGGTTTCCCCATAAGCAAGGCTAAGCGGCTGAAGCATAAAGCACAGTACCACCTGTGCTGCGAAGCGCATATTGAACAGGGGTGTCCGTTTTGGGTGATGTCTTTGCATGAGTTCAGCATAGACCAGCAGCCACAATTGCGCTGTGTTTATCAATTACAAGGGCTTTCCTTGCAGATTCGCCATGGCTGCTAGTATGCTAGCCCGACTCGATCAATAAGAACCATAAGACAGATGATCCCAGATTCCTTGCGCTGCTTGTATTTGCACGGCTTTCGAAGCGGCCCAAGTTCCGTGAAAGCACAGCAGACCTTGAACTACTTCGCCCAATTCGACGTGGCTCAGAATCTTCATATCCCGCAATTGCCCCCAGAACCGGCTCGCGCCATGGATGATGCTCAATTTTTATACGAGCAAATGCTGGATGAAGTGGGCCCGGCCAATTGTTTAGTGATCGGTTCAAGCCTAGGTGGATACTATGCCAGCTACTTAATCGAGCGCTTTGGTGGGCGTGCCGCCTTAATTAATCCAGCGGTTCGACCCTATGAATTGCTTCAGGACTATTTAGGAGAAAATGAAAATCTGTACAATGGCGAAAAATTTGTCGTCACAGAAAGCTACATAAAAGAGCTTAAAGACATCGAAGTGATGCCTTTACACTACCCAAAGCGTCACTTGTTGTTAGTGAAAACCCATGACGAAACCTTGGATGCCATGGAAGCGGTGAAAAAATATCAAGCCAGCCCCAGCATCATAGAATACGGTGGTAATCATAGTTATGAGGATTACCCCAAGCGTTTACCCAGTATATTCAATTTTGCCACCCAGCCTTATTAAGCTGGATTAAAGAGATAAGAGCATTATAAACGTATGAGTAACTATACTGCCCAATCCATCGAGGTATTAAGTGGTCTTGACCCAGTGCGTAAGCGCCCGGGCATGTACACAGAAACCAATCGCCCTAATCACCTTGCCCAAGAAGTCATCGATAACTCTGTGGATGAAGCGTTAGCAGGGCACTGTAATCACATTAAGATCGAACTATTTGCCGATCAGTCGTTGTCGGTAACCGATAACGGTCGTGGTATGCCCACCGACATTCACCCAGAGCACGGCGTAAGCGGTGTGGAATTGATCCTCACCAAGCTGCATGCCGGTGGTAAGTTCTCTAACGATAACTATCAATTCAGTGGTGGTTTGCACGGCGTGGGTGTATCCGTGGTGAACGCCTTATCCAAAGCGTTAGAAGTGACCATTCGTCGCGGCGGTGAAATTTATCGCATCGCATTTAAAGACGGTTATAAAGCGCTGGATTTAGAATTAATCGGCGAAACCAAAAAGAAAGACACGGGCACCACAGTTCGCTTCTTACCGGACCCACAATATTTCGACAGCCACAAATTTTCAGTCACCCGTTTAAAGCACGTACTGCGCGCCAAAGCGGTTTTGTGTCCAGGTTTGCGCATTGAGTTTATTAACCACGGTAATACCGAAGACAACAGCGAATGGTATTACGAAGATGGCTTGGTGGATTACTTAACCGACGCCACTAAAGGTTATGAAGTGCTTCCCCCTGAGCCGTTTGTGGGCTCCATGGCCGCAGAAAAAGAAGCTGTGGATTGGGCGGTGCAATGGTTGCCAGAAGGCGGCGAGCAGCTCATGGAAAGTTACGTGAACCTGATCCCCACCGCACAAGGGGGCACACACGTAAACGGTTTGCGTACTGGTTTGTTAGAAGCCTTACGTGAATTTTGTGAAATTCGCAGTCTATTGCCCCGTGGTGTGAAACTGACACCGGATGATGTGTGGGACAAAGTGGCGTATGTACTCAGCACCAAGATGGCAGACCCACAGTTTTCTGGTCAAACCAAAGAGCGTTTATCCAGTCGTGAGGCCAGTGCGTTTGTGAGCGGTGTGGTAAAAGACACGTTCAGCTTATGGCTAAACGAGCATACCTCGTTGGGCGAACAAATTGCAGAAATGGTCATCAGCAATGCACAACGCAGAATGCGCAGCGCGAAAAAAGTGGTGCGTAAAAAAGTGACTCAAGGCCCAGCATTGCCAGGCAAGCTGGCGGATTGTTCGGCGAGCGACCCAGCGTACTCAGAATTATTTTTGGTGGAAGGTGACTCGGCGGGCGGTTCTGCGAAACAAGCTCGTAACCGTGAAAACCAAGCCATCATGCCTTTGCGCGGTAAGATCCTAAATAGTTGGGAAGTGGAAAGCGGCGAAGTGCTGGCCAGTCAAGAAATTCACGATATTTCTGTGGCACTAGGCATTGATCCTGCCTCCGATGATTTAACCAATTTGCGTTATGGCAAGGTGTGCATTCTT
>JBFEWA010000393.1:0-2833 GCA_041546605.1 Bermanella sp. | reverse complement strand
TAAGTTAGAAATCCAAGGTACTCAAGGTTCCATCGCAGCAATATTAGAAAAGCCTGGTCCTCATCCAAAGGCGTTCGTGATATATGCGCACTGCTTTACCTGTGGTAAAGACAGCCTAGCAGCATCGCGCATCAGTCGAGGCTTGGTTGCTCAGGGTTATGCCGTTTTGCGCTATGATTTTGCAGGCATCGGCCACAGCGAAGGTCAGTTCGAAGACACTAATTTCTCCACTAGCGTAGAAGATCTTGTGTTAGTCGCTCAGCACCTTAAAGAGAATTATGAAGCACCGGCTGTGCTGATTGGCCACAGCTTTGGTGGTGCCGTCGTTTTGGGTGCCACCAGTCGCATCAAAAGCATTAAAGCTGTCGTGACTGTTGCAGCCCCTTCAAAGCCTTGCCATGTCATCAAGCAGTTTGCGGAATTTGAAAGTGAGATCCAGGAAAAAGGACAAGCCGATGTATTGCTTTCTGGCCGCCCGTTTGTAATGAAAAAGCAATTTCTTGATGATGTGTATAGCCAAAACCAAGATGAAACCATTCGCAAATTAAAAACCCCGCTCTTGGTTTTCCATTCACCTAGGGACACCACGGTTTTAATTAAAGAAGCGGAACACATTTATGGCTATGCCAAGCACCCTAAAAGCTTTATTAGTCTAGACCCTGCAGATCACCTGTTAACAAGCAGCAAAGATGCAGCCTATGTTGCAGCCAGTGTAGCCACTTGGGCAGAACATTACATAGACGCTTAAAGGTTTGCTTGAGCTTGGTTTGCTTGAACTTAGTTAGCTTGGCCAAATCAATGCAGTCTTTACCCTATGCACAATCGTGCCTAAACTCCATTTAGGCACACACGAGAACCATCATGCTAGAAACCTACATTATTGCCTTTACTACCTTTTTTGCCACCGTTGGTCCCCTTGATGTTGCGTCTATCTTTGCAGCACTCACCGTGGGCACCAGCCGTAAAAAAGCCAAGGCCATGGCATTTCGTGGCACCGCCATCGCAACTGTCATTTTGTTAGGGTTCGCCTTTGGTGGTGAGGTACTGTTAAATACGCTGGGGATTTCATTGGCCGCGTTAAAAGTGGCCGGCGGTATTTTATTATTACTCATTGCCATTGATATGGTGTTTGCACGCAGCAATGGCGGCATCAGCACCACAGACGAAGAAACCGACGAAGCATCTACCAAACAAGATATCTCAGTATTCCCTTTGGCCACCCCCTTAATTGCAGGCCCGGGCGCCATGGGTGCCGCCATTCTGTTAATGGCGCAAAGCGCAGATAACCACTTACATCAAGCCATGGTCATCGCAGCCATTATTTCTATCACCGCATTAACTCTATGCTTGTTGTTATTGGCCACACGAGTACAAAAGATTTTTGGTATTACGGGCATGCACGTTATTACCCGTGTATTTGGTGTGCTACTCGCGGCTTTGGCAGTGCAGTTTATGTTTGATGGCCTTGCCGCTAGTCCTTTGATTCAGATGTAGCTTCTTGAGTTAGACGCAATTCAGACGATTGATTCTCAATGGCAAGGGGCTGATTTTTAACATCGTCGGACAGTGCCACTTCTAATGCTTCTAGGTATTCCAGCTCATTGGCATCCAGTTTCTGGAACGCACTGGGCAACACTTCTACGCCAAAACGCTTACCCAAAGCACAAATGGCAGGCAAGGTCACCACACTGCCAGGGGTGATAGCCAACACCAGCAAGCCCGCCATTTTGTGTACGTCTTTTAATTGCTCTAACGCCGCGTGTATTTCCTCTGGTTCTGGCTTTTTGCCTTGAGGTAATTTTTGCGTGAGCACATTAAAAAACGTTTTCATCATCACGCGGGTTTCTTCTTTCTCTTGCTTCAATCCTTGGATCGTATAAGCAACCGACTGAAGATAACGTTTTTGTGCGTTTAGATATCGTTTCATTAGAGTGACATCCTATTTTGAGCGTCCGCGGCGATTACCGGTTTTCTTACCAAAGGCTCGCTGTTTGGCGCGCTTCTTTTGTGCGGCTTTTGAATTCTTTTTGTTACTGCTGCGCTCTTTGGTTAGATCCGGCTCAAAACCGGGGTACCATTGTTGGTTCAAACGGGTATTCAATAATGCTTCGACTTCTTCTAGTAGATATTGTTCATCCAAATCCAATAACGAAATCGCTAAACCTGCTTCCCCTGCTCGTCCGGTACGACCAATGCGGTGAATATAATCTTCGGCAATGTAAGGCATTTCATAATTCACCACATACTTTAACTGGCGAATATCCAATCCTCTCGCTGCCACATCCGTGGCCACCAGTACTCTTAGTTTGCCTTCTTTGAAGTCATTAAGTGCTCGTTCTCTGGCCCCTTGGCTTTTATCGCCGTGAATGCTTTCGGTTTCTAAGCCGTCTTTTTTCATTTCTTTGGCTAATGCATCCGCCCCTTGTTTGGTGCGAGTAAACACCAAAACTTGCTGCCAATTCTTACTGCCAATTAAATACGATAAAAACTCGCGCTTTCTATCTTCATCAATGTTGTAAACCACTTGCTCAACCGGTTCAGCCACACTGTTACGATCATGCACTTCCACCACTTCTGGTTGAGACAGCAGAGTTTGACTGAGCTTAAAAATAGCGTCATCTAATGTGGCGCTGAATAGCAAGGTTTGTCGCTTGGTGGGCAGGCGCTTTAAAATCATTTTGATTTCATCCATAAAGCCCATATCCAGCATACGATCCGCTTCATCGAACACCAAGGTGTCCAGCTCACTGACATTCACAGTGCCTTTGAACAAATGATCAATCAGACGACCCGGTGTGGCCACGACAATGTGCACACCTTTTTTTAATGCTTC
>JBFEWA010000354.1:0-3345 GCA_041546605.1 Bermanella sp. | reverse complement strand
TTGAAATGTATTGGTGAACAATATGCTATCTCAAGAAACCTGTGAAGCGTGCAAAGCGGATGCCCCTAAAGTGACGGATGACGAGCTGGCGGTTTATATGAGGCAATTACCCCATTGGTCTGGGGTCAGTGAAGATGGCATTTTGAAATTGCGCAGAGAATTCACCTTCTCCAGCTATATGGATGCATTGGCTTTCACCAATCGTGTGGCGCAATTGGCAGAGTCCGTAAATCATCACCCAGATGTATTACTGGAATGAGATCGTGTCACCGTCACTTGGTGGAGTCACAAAATAAAAGGCTTACACAAAAACGATTTTATTATGTCCGCGAAAACCGATGAGCTATATGGCTAGCTTATTTATCTAAACGTAAACTGTTCACTTTAAGAATGCGCCCCTCACAACCATCGGTCCAAACCGTTAGGGTCATGCGCGACTTTAACGCTTCCAGTGCCAACATGAAGCGACGCTGAGCCACGGTATCAAATTCACTGTATACCCGATACACATTGGATGGCTTGCCACCACAATTGTGAATCTTGTTGCGAGAGTGAATATCAAACGGCGCTTCCTCGTCATCTTCCCGCTGCTCAATACTGCTGACCACTAAGCCAGATACTTGCTCACTGGCATCAGTGTGGAATGAAAATAACAGGGTAACGAGAAGAAAGAGTCTTAATTCCATAAAGATTTGCACGCCATCGATATTCCTTATTGTAGACATCGGCCATATCGGCTTTTTCTAAAGCTTTCGCCATGAAAACATAGCGAGTTTAAATGCTTGGTCTATGCTTTGTTATTGAGTGTATGGCGAAAATGGATGATGCCAAGGATGAAGCAGGACAACGAGCTTTACTCGGTCAAATATGTAATTTTATCGGCGCTTTTTTTTATTATTGGCGTCATCTTCTCGTCGAATTCCTATTCTGAAACCCGTGTCGTGACATCAGATGTTCCAGGGTTTGGTTTGCCTCCCACCATGTATGCCGGTTTTTCTCGCCTGTTGGATGATGAAAGCATTTTGGTTCCCGAAGAATTGCTGGATGTGGATAAAGACGTAAAACGTGTGGCGTTTTATTTCAACGGGGATCGGCTGCATCGCAAAATCCCTAAACAAGTACACCTCATGATTGAGAACAAATTATTAGGCAAGTTCATGGGGCTTGGGCGCTTTGAAGTCATCGACTGTGTGGAGTGTCGTACCACTCGTGTGAACTTTGAAGATGCCCGCATGACCATTAGTCAATCGGTACAAAATAATCAGGATTTACGCAATTTATCCAAAGAGGTTCGCGCGGATGCGTTCCTATTGTGGAGCGCCAGCGTTCACGAGGATAAGTTCACCATCAACTTACGCTTAGTCGGTGCGAAAAGTAATGAGCTGCTATGGCTAAAAGAATACGCCAAGAAAACCACTCGCGAGCAAGAAGAGCTGGAATTCGAAAGTATCGAAATGGAGATGTTCATTAGTTCATGGGGCTTATCGTCTGAGCGTGATGGTGTAGGAGCCACAGAAGATGCCTCGCTAAGTGGTGTCACCAGCTTTGGCTTGCGCCGTCGTGAATACACTACGTTGAATAAAGACGTGGAATACAGTTTAGGGGTGGAATACTTTACCAACCTTTCCAGTCAGGATGAGTTCAATGTCAGTGGCTTTAATTTAGAAGGACGGATCTTCGTTAATATTTCTGCCTTAAAAGACTATGTGAACACCAAAGCGTATGTGGGGATTGGGCAGGCTTTCTTCAGTGGAAGCTACGGCTTGATGATGAAGTTCGGTTTAGAGTTCCCATTTGTGACCAATGGTTTTATGGCCATAGGTGCGGTTTATCTAGCAAAAGAAGAAGTGGAGTGGGATGCCGATGCCAACTATGAAAGTAGTTCTGAATTTGGCGGTGCCGGTTTGGATTTAACTCTGGGTTACCGGTTCTGAGGAATAAAATATGAAAGTCATTTTATTGCTAATTACTTTGAACTGGCTGGCGGCATGCTCGCTGGAACAATTTGCAGTGGAAAAAGACCCCTTTCAAGCACAGCAACCTTCTGAAGAAGTGGTAGAAGGGGGTGGTGTGGACAGTGCGGAATATGCCAAGAAAAATCATGGTTTGGTGAATATCCACCGTCACGGTCCTGGCTATGATGTGATGATGATGCTTAACGCCGGTGAAAGCGACATCATATTTAGTATGGATTTACCCGTTGGTGGTGAAACCTTTATGCCAGAAATATCAGAACAAATGCAAGAAAAGCGTGAGCGTGAAAAAGGTAAAAAACCGGACACCATTGAAGAGGAAAAAGAATTCTTTAATGAAAAAGCATTATCGCTCTTCTCGGATGCCACAAAACATATGCTCAGTGCCCAAGCGCTGTTCTATCGCAAGTCCTATTGGAAAGCGTTAGAAGAAACCAATAAGGCCATGTCGTTGGTGCCATCTTCTGCTCAAGCCCATGCCTTAAAAGGCAGTATTTATTACAAAATGGGGCGTAAGAAAGACGCCAAAGTATCTTGGCAGCAAGCCTTAAAACTCGACCCCTCTTTAACGGAAGTTAAAGAGAGTTTGAAACTCGTGCAGTAAGGGGTATCTATGTCAAAACTGCATTTGCTATTGAGTATTGGATTGCTGGCGTTAGCCAGTGTGGTTCTAGCTGCTAATACGCCGGTGGAAGTCAAAACTAAAACCGACGATTTAGAAGAAATTCAATTGAAATCGAGAATGGAGGATAGCCTCGCTCGAGATATTCAATCTTATCTTGGGCATAACCGCTTTATCATTAATGTGAATGTCAAACTTGAGAAAATCCGCCAGGTGATCAAGAAAAAGACACAGGTCAACAATACCAGCCCTAAGACTTATCAACCTACGTTCTTACCCAAGCTGTCCTTTCCAAAATCAGATAACTCACCGGAAGAAAGTGATGTAGAAAGCTTACCGGGTTTGCCGTTTGTGGATATTCCAAGCGACAAAGAAAAAGATGCCGAATTGCAATTTATGCGTGAGCAGATTGAACGCTTACAGCAAGAGCAAAGACAGCCTCGTTGGCAAAATGGTGGTGAAGAAGGTGCTGAAAATGGTAATGGTGGCACAGAAGAAACCGTAGGTGTGTTTAATCGTATTGCCAAATTAACCGTCACCTTGGCGGTGGAAGATAGCATTAAGTCAGAGCAAGAAGCCTTTTTAAGAAACTTGGTGTATCAGAAAGCGGCATTAAATGACTTGAGAGGAGATGAGCTGAAAATCATCAAAACCCAGTTCTCGTCTTTACCCATCTCAGAAGAAGATCAAGAAAAAATGGCATCGCCGTTTTTAGATGAAAAAGCCCCTGCACAAAGTTGGATGGAAGAA
>JBFEWA010000218.1:0-5673 GCA_041546605.1 Bermanella sp. | reverse complement strand
GCGAATTTTAATTACCCACGGCACCGACACCATGGTGAACAGCGCGAATTTTATCGGTCATCAAGGCAATAAGGTGATTGTGTTTACCGGTGCCATGCAGCCGGCGGCATTCAAAAACACCGATGCGGTTTTTAATATCGGTACCGCTGTGGGGGCGTTGATGTCACCTAACACACCACCAGGTTGTTACATTGCCATGAGTGGTCAGGTGTATCCGGCAAATCAAGTGAAAAAGAATTACGACAGTAAGCGCTTTGAAGGCACAGAATAAAACGTGATGAAAAGCAGATAAAAATAAAAAAGCCCGTGTATTGATCAAATTCGCGGGCTTTTTTGTGGAAGAGAGTTTATGCAGAAGCCAGTTGGTTTTTAGTATCCTGTGCAAAACGGTTAGCACGCAATACGCTACCAAAGTCATTAAAACGCACGCCGTTTTCTTTTAACACTGGGTAAACCTTATGGGCCACCATTTGACGCAAATAAAATGGCTGGCTCACAACAAAGTGGTGCAGGGCGTGGGTGGAACCAAAGTTACAGCAAAATAATTGCACAGGAAGCAAAGACCAGTGATTCATAATTTGGCATTGCTTTAACAGAGAATCCACATCCCCATAATAATGCAAAGTGGCGGTGATGTTATGCAGACAAAACGCACGTAACACGTTAGGTAAAATCCACACAACCGCACAAGCGTTTACCACATTCATTACGGCAGTTAACCATTCAGGGGAAGCTACACCAAAAGCCGTGCTTAAACCTGTGGAGAAAAAGCCGTGATAAGCCAAAAAGCCGTAAAGCCCAATCACATACAAATGGGCCAGTGGCGCCCCGCGTAATACAAAACCTAAATAGTGGTAACCCTTCATGGACTTTAATTCGTTGATACGCAAACTAATGGATAGAAAGCCATCCAATGAAATAATAATGCGCTTCAAACCAAACGCCATGCCATTGCCTAAAACCCGCTCTTCCACATCGTCTTCTGTGCCAGAAACCTTGTGATGATTAAAATGCATGTTGCGGCGAAACCAAGGATTCACTGTATTAGGGCGCATTAACCAAACGATGGCCATCATCATATTTTGAACGAAACGGTTTTTACGGAAGTACAAATGGTGAATCAAATCGTGTTCCAGCTCATGGCTGATGGAGGCAAAAAACGCACTTAACAGGATACAGGCCCAAGCGGGAATGAGGTCCACAAGGTAGGCATAACCGGATGCCAGCATACCCAATAGGGATAGCAAACAAATGGTTAGACCAATGGCGTTTTGGTGTAACAGAATAGGATGACGTTCTTTTAATTGGGCATCCGCTTGGCGAATGGCACCTTGAATCTGTTTGATGGCGACGGCATCACCGGTGCTAGGGGCATTCATAATTGTATTCTTATTATTGTTTTTAAAATCGTTACAAATATTAACAATATGACAATAGAGGGTCTTCCATTATTAGTGGTACATCTCTACTTTTTTCGAGTGCTTTGAGGGATTGTCGAACAAAGCTAGCAAGACTGAGTTTGATTGTCCGACAGGGTTGGTGGCATGTTGAATGTTAAATAAACAGAGCCGTTTGTGTGCTAGGTCAGCAGTAAAGTGGATTTAAAAAGTCATTGAGGAATCCCTTGAAAATTATGGAATATAAGTGGTTGAGCTTATGTGTTTTAGGTATAAAAAAGCGCTGAAAAAAACAGGAAATACACTAAAGAACCCAGAGGATAGGCCGATAAATTGGGTATCACTCATTTAACGCAAGGCCAAGGCTGGCTACCTAGAGGTGTGCCATGTTGTCGTTTAACTCTGCTCTATTCAACAAATCCAACCTTTATTCTCAAGTACAGCCTCGTGTGGTGGCTGAAGAAAAATTCGATCAAGACAAATTTGCCCATCAGCGCTTAGGCCAAGCCCTAAAGGATAACCTTGGGGTCGACATGCCCCCAGAGAAAACCGTTAACGAAACAGCCAGTTTATTTGACGTGGATGCGGTCATTGATACCGTGATGCAACACGTGGGTAAGCGTATAGAGCAAGCCCGTGCTAATGGCGCCAGCGAAGACGAATTGCAGTCCATGTTTGATGCCGCCCGCAGTGGTGTGGAAACCGGTTTTAAACAAGCCCGTGAACAAATCGATGCGTTGAATAAATTAGATGAGCCTTTAGCAGAGAAAATCGATGCAGCGGAACAAGGCATTTATGACGGCATAGATGAGTTAGAAGAAAACACCTTTAACCCGCAAGCGGAAATTGTAAAAGCCAACACGGTTGAATACGCAAAAGCCTATGAGCGCACCAAAAACAGTTTCGAATTTGAATTAACCACCCAAGAAGGGGATGTGGTTAAAATTCGTGCCATGAGTGATTCTGAATCCTATCAAGCAGCGTTAGGGGCCAGTAATGGCGATTCCAGCTTGTACGCAAACTACAGCGAGCAAAATAATCGCTCTGGCTTTAACTTGATGGTGAAAGGGGATCTAAACGACGACGAAATGGCCGCTATCGAGTCTTTAATGGCACAAGTTAATGATTTGGCATCGGAGTTTTATACCGGTGATTTAAGCACCGCATTTGATATGGCCATGAACCTCACCAGTGATGCCGACCAAATTGCCCAGTTCAGCTTAGATCTTAAACAGAGTTATGTGGCGGCTTATGAATACGGTGCCATGCAAAGCGATGCGCCTGCCAAAAAAGGCAACGGCTATGGCCAAGACTTGCTGCCGAAAGGACTAGCCGAACCATTACGTGATTTTGCTCAAGGGGTGAAAGAAGCGTTTGAGAAAGCCAATCATTTTGCGGATTCACGTAACTTGCTTGAAAGCTTGTTCGAGCAAATGAATCAAGACATCCCAACCAAAGGCAACAGCCAGTTATCGGATTTATTGAAACCTATGTTTAATGCGCTAGATGCATAAAACAGTACGAACCTACTCGGGGAGACAAGGTCACTTGTCTCCCCATTTTTTTGCCTAAGATTTGTTATTCCCTGTGACCATGGTATTCTGCGCTCACCTTAAAGCATTAGGATAAACGGTGCAGATACAGCTATTAGGCACCAGCGGCTGTCACTTATGCGATGTGGCAGAGCGCATGGTAAGGCGCATGGCTCCCCCCCTTGGATTCACCATTGAGCTGGTGGATATTGCCGAAGACGACGCCCTGGTGGAGCAATTTGGCATGGCCATTCCCGTTTTGATAGGTGGTGAGCAGCAACTAGGCTGGCCATTTGAAGAAGAACAATTGACCCATTGGCTACAAACCCTAGCTCAATAAAGGTCTAAACTAATAAAAATCATCTCAAGAAGGAGCGTTAACGTGTTTCAGCGTTTAATCATTGCCATTTGTTTACTGACATTAGCCGCATGTAGCGGTGTTTCTCGCACCCCAGATGAAAAAGCCATCAGCTACGCATTAGTTGAAGACGTCACCGTGCGTAAATTAACCGACCAATGCAGCCAACTGAGTGTGACAGCTAAACAAGCCGCTTGGCGCGGATACCGCAGCTGGTGGAAGCGTAACGGCAGCCTAGTGGAAGCCGCGGATTACGGCCTAAGCTACAACCTTGTGACCCTTACCGATAATCGCCAAGAAACCGGTGCCCGCTATGCCATGGGTTTGACCTTTGACATCGTCGCCGAAGCAGAACAACGTGTTGCCGAACTATTAAGCGATGGCGATAAAACCGCCACGTGCATGGACATCATGGCGGAATACCGTGATGGTTCCATGGATCTACGTGAAGATTCTAACCTGTACCCATTGCTGGTTAAGTTGCAACAAAAGCACGACGCTCAAGGCCAAGACCTGTACGTGAAAATGAGCATGATTGAAGACAAGTCACACAAGAAGTTTTCTCGCAGTGCGTATGCCGTAGAGCGCATGGCCAAACGTGAAGGTTGTGCCAACCCGAAAGTGCGTACATTAAAAGCCGATGGCCCAAATGAAGTGCTCGAAGCCACCTGTGCGGATAACAGCTTTTTGCTTGTACGTTGTGAATGGCGCAACTGCAAAATCCAAGACTAGGCTGTGTCATAGAACGCTATGTTCAAGCTCATATAACAACTTCATATTGAGAGTTGTAAATGAAACCGATAGGGTTTGCTCTATCGGTTTTTTTATTTAAGGAGGCGCTGATGAAATTCAAAAAGCTGGGTAACACCAACATTGATGTGAGTTTAATTTGCCTAGGCACCATGACATGGGGTGAGCAAAACACCGAGCAACAAGCCCATGAGCAATTAGACTATGCCATTGAGCAAGGCATCAACTTTATTGATACCGCCGAAATGTACCCAGTGCCCCCTAAACCAGGAACCCAAGGGTTAACCGAACAATACATAGGTAATTGGTTAAACAAACGGGGCCAGCGCGATGATGTGATCATCGCCTCTAAAGTAGCAGGCCCTGGTAATGGCCTTAAATATTTACGCAATGGCCCGCGCTTAAATAAAGAACACATCCACCAAGCCATTGAAACCAGTTTGCAACGCCTACAAACCGACTACATCGATTTATATCAACTGCATTGGCCAGATCGCAGCACCAACTATTTTGGTCAGCTTGGCTACAAAGCCAATCCAGAAGAAACCATCACGCCATTATTCGACACCATTCGTGCCATTAATGAATTGGTGCAACAGGGCAAAATTCGTCATTGGGGCTTTAGTAATGAAACCCCATGGGGCGTTATGAAAGCACTCAACATTTGTGAGCAAAATGGTTTTGTCATGCCTGTGTCCATTCAAAACCCATACAACTTAGTAAACCGCACCTATGAAGTGGGCCTAGCGGAAATCAGCCATCGCGAAAACATCGGGTTACTGGCATACAGCCCAATGGCGTTTGGCGCGCTTAGCGGAAAATACTTAGATGATGCGCCAGCAGATGCGCGCTTAACCTTGTTTGATCGCTTTACCCGTTACACCAATGCCGAAACCGTTCGCGCCATTCGCGCTTACGTCACCATTGCCCATGACTTTGGTTTAAGCCCAGCGCAAATGAGCTTGGCGTTTGTGAATCAACAACCGTTTGTTCACAGCAATATCATAGGTGCCACCACCATGGGGCAGTTAAAAGAAAACATCGCCAGTGTGGATGTGACACTAGGAGATGATGTATTAAAAGCCATTGAAGCCGTGCATAAATCACAGCCGAATCCGGCCCCTTAATGTAGACCGTGCGTACTGAGCCTGTCCTGTATTTGTCGAATAATGGAGTCCGTACGCCCTGTACCCAATGCACTCGCTTTGCTCACGGGGCAGGCTAAGCAGTGAGGTTGAGCCTGTCCTGAGCTTGTCGAAGGAAACGTAGTCGAAGTGTGGCAGAATTCTTAGTCTAAGCAGGTTTTGAATGTATTTAAACTTGTAGGAACCCGCACCCTCGGGTGAAAACGCAAGTACGTTTCCTGGATAGCGATAATTATCAAAACTTTCGCATTCTGGATAATCAGAGCCAGCACGGCTTTTCTTTTCGGGGTTGCACCCCGTATCCTTCCGTTCACCCTGAGCTTGTCGAATAATTTAAACCGTTCGCCCTGAGCAGTGAGGTTGAGCCTGTCCTGAGCTTGTCGAAGGAAACGTAGTCGAAGGGTGGCCTTACCAAAGGCGCAAGTACGTTTTCTGGATAGCGATAATTATCAAAACTTTCGCATTCTGGATAATCAGAGCCAGCACGGTTT
>JBFEWA010000023.1:0-17622 GCA_041546605.1 Bermanella sp. | reverse complement strand
GCGGCTTTCGCTGCCATGGGAACCAATGAATGATCCGTCATACCCGGTACAGTGTTCACTTCAATTAACCAGAAGTTTTCATCCCCATCTTGCATGACGTCTACACGTCCCCAGCCTTTACAGCCAACCGATTCATAAGCTTTTAATGCAAGAGCTTGCACTTCTAGTTCTTTTTCAGGACTCAAGCCGCACGGCAATAAATATTCCGTATCGTCTTGAATGTATTTTGCGTCGTAATCATAAAATTCATTAGCAGGTTTTAACTGAATTACAGGTAACGCTTTGCCATTTAAGATGGCAATGGTGAACTCTTTACCCGTTACAAACTGCTCAGCCAAAACCGGTGAACCCGTTGCGTAAGCCGCATCAAATGCCGCTTCGACATCTGAACTTTGTTTTACTTTGGAAATACCAATGCTGGAGCCTTCTAGAGCCGGCTTAACCATCATTGGGTAACCCACTTGTTGTGCAAACGCCGCTAAATCATCACTGCTTTGTGCTAACGTAAAGGCCGGTGTCGGCAAGCCCAAGCCTTGCCAAATTAATTTGGTACGCCACTTATCCATACAAATGGCACTGGCTTTCACACCACTACCTGTGTATGGCAAACCGTAAAATTCCAAAAGACCCTGAATGGTGCCATCTTCTCCGCCCACACCATGCAACGCTATGAATGCCACATCCACTTCATGATCGTTTAACTGACCAATTAAATTTTCTTTCGAGTCGATCTTTACAACATCTATATCTTGAGCTTTTAAAGCTTCATAAACCGCATTACCGCTATTTAATGAAACGGCGCGCTCTGCACTATTACCACCTAATAGTACGGCCACTTTGCCAAACTGATGAGGATGATTATTTGCCATCGATGCTCTCCAGTAATTCAGGTAAGGCTTGCGCCAATTCCAGTGCTAATGCACCCACGTTACCTGCCCCTTGCGTCATTAATATATCACCCGGCTTTAAAATATCTTTTAGTACCGGTTTTACATCCGCACCGCGCTCAATAAAGATAGGGTCCACTCGTCCACGCTGACGGATGCTGCCACACAATGAACGTCCATCCGCACCTGGAATTTCATCTTCTCCAGCTGGATAAACATCCAACAACAACAAAACATCCACTTCACTTAACACCCGCACAAAGTCTTCGTACAAATCACGGGTACGGGTATAACGGTGAGGTTGAAACATCATTACTAAACGATTTTCAGGCCAACCTTTACGAATCGCTTGAATGGTGACATCCACTTCGGTTGGGTGATGACCATAATCATCTACCAACATGACTTGATCATCCCCTAACGGAAATTCACCGCACACTTGGAAACGTCGTCCGACCCCTTGGAATTTCTCCAGCGCTTTGATGATCGCTTCATCTGTGATGCCTTCGTCTGTGGCAACCGCAATTGCAGATAACGCATTCAGCACATTGTGCATACCTGGCATACGTAATTTGATGCGTAAATCATTATGTCCAGCTGGTCGTTTGGCTGTGAAGGTGGTGTACAAACCTTCTTGCGTAATATTTTCTGCATAAAAATCCGCTGAATCATCAAAACCATAGGTTAAAACGGGACGATTCACTTCCGGTAAAATATCTCGCACCGTTGGATCATTAATACACAGTACTGCCAAACCATAGAAAGGTAGGTTGTGTAAAAAATCCACAAAAGTTTTTTTCAGCTGATTAAAATCACCACCATAGGTGTCCATGTGATCGGCTTCGATATTGGTAACAATGGCAACCATAGGCTGCAAATGTAAAAACGACGCATCGGATTCATCCGCTTCTGCCACCAAATAACGACTGCCTCCTAACTTGGCATTGGTACCGGCACTGGTTAGTCGCCCACCAATCACAAACGTCGGATCTTTTTCACCTTCTGCAAGAATCGAAGCCACCAAACTGGTGGTTGTGGTTTTACCGTGTGTGCCAGCAATGGCAATACCGTGGCGATAACGCATCAGCTCAGCGAGCATTTCAGCACGACGCACAATCGGAATACGATGCTCCGTGGCGTATTGAATTTCAGGGTTTGCATGATTAATAGCCGTGGATACCACCACCACATCTGCATCCACCACATTCTCTTTTTGGTGGCCAAGGTATATATCCACGCCTAGAGATTTTAAACGATCCGTTACTGGCGACTGGCGCAAATCAGAGCCACTGATGTCATAACCTTGGTTCAGTAACACTTCGGCAATACCGCACATGCCCACGCCACCAATACCGATGAAGTGAATACGGCGAATGCGTCGCATCTCAGGTATTTCCCAACGCTGTACTACTTTATTTTGATCAGACATTGATGGCCTCTACACAATATTTCGCAACCACTTTGGCCGAATCCGGTTTCGCTAATGCGCGCGCGGATTGCGACATACTCAACAACAAATCTCTGTGCTGCTGTAAATGGATAAGTTCTTCTAATAAATTCTGTGGATTCAGTTCGCTTTGCGGTTTTAATTTCGCCGCACCGCCATTCACCAAAAACATACCGTTTGCAGTTTGGTGATCATCCACGGCATGGGGGAACGGCACTAACACTGAGGCCACACCCGCTGCCATCATTTCGCTTACGGTTAAAGCACCTGAACGACACACCACCACATCGGCCCATTCGTAAGCACCTGCCATATCCGCAATGAATGCACTGACTTTTACTCGACTCACACCCGCTGCATCATAACCGGCTTTCACACTGTCATAATTACGCTTACCGGTTTGGTGCCACACTTCAATCTCACCTTGAGACAGTGCCATCATTTGAATCACAGCATCGTTGATGGCCACTGCACCCAAGCTGCCACCCACTACTAACACCTTTAACAGGCCTTCTCTGTGCTGCAAACGCATTTGCGGCTCAGGTAAATTCACAATGCTGTGACGTACAGGGTTACCCACACTGATGGCTTTTGGATTATTAGCGAATGTTCCATCAAAAGCTTGTAACACTCGCTTAGCCAATTTACTTAAAATACTATTGGTCATACCTGCAATAGCATTTTGTTCATGAATCACCAATGGCACTCGCAGCAAAAACGCCATTAAGCCTCCAGGGCCAGACGCATACCCACCCATACCTAACGCTAATACGGGTTTGACATTTCGATACACTTTAAAGGTTTGCCAAAGCGCACGCATAAGTTGCAGCGGTGCTTTAACCAACCGAACCAAACCATTGCCGCGCAACCCTGTGACTGAGATTTTATGCAACGGATAACCCGCATCCGGTACTAACTCGTTCTCAATCCCGGTGACACCACCTAACCAGTGAATGTGATAACCCTTGTCTTTTAATTCTTTGGCAACACTCAACGCGGGGATCACATGCCCACCCGTGCCGCCTGCCATGATCATCACGTTACCTTTTGACATGTAAACTCTCCATCTCGTGATGTATCCGTAACAACAAACCTAAAGCAATAAAACACGCAATCAAACTGGAGCCACCATAACTTACAAAGGGTAAGGTCAAACCCTTGGTGGGTAACAAGCCCATGTTTACACCCAAATTAATGAAGCCTTGAAAACCATTAAGTAGTCCCATGCCGTACGCTACAAACGCAGAAAAAAACTGTTGTGCATCATAGGCTCTGCGCCCTAGTTTCATGGCTTTCATAAAAATATAAACAAACAAGCCAATAATCAGTGCGGCACCTAACAGCCCTGTTTCTTCAGACCAGATTGCAAATACAAAGTCAGTGTGCGCCTCTGGCAAGTAAAATAACTTTTGAATACTGTTACCCAAGCCAACCCCAGTAAACTCGCCACGACCAAATGCAATCAAACTTTGAGTTAGCTGATAACCACTGTTATACACATTTTCAGGTGTCCATGGCTCCCAGTAACCGGTTAAACGTTTTAAGCGATAGGGCTGACTTAATAAAATTAATACAGATGCGCCCAACATAACGCTGGCGGTCAAAATAAACTGCCCCGCTTTCACTCCACCTAAAAACAGTAATGCCAAACTGGCTAACATCAGCACCACAACCGCACCAAAATCCGGCTCAAGTAACAGCAACATAGATAGAAAGGCTAATACCATTAAAGGTTTAATAAAGCCCGACCATTTCGACTGCACTTCCGCACGGCGACGCTCTAAATAACTGGCCATATATAAAACCGTTGCCAACTTAGCAAACTCACTTGGCTGCACATTCATAAAGCCCAAAGAGACCCAACGCATACTGCCGTTTACTTCACGCCCAATGCCCGGAATCACCACTAACACCAAACTGATCAATGACATGATAATCAACGCGCCACTCATGTTACGCACCCAAGAGAGCGGCACATACGTCATGACATAGGCCGTAACCGCACCCAGCAATAAATACACGCCATGACGGATACTGATGTATAAGTGGTTATCAAATTGTCGCTGCGCCCAATCCATGCTGGCTGATGTCACCATCAACCAACCCAGTGACGCCAAAATCAATACCGCCCACAACAAACCATGATCAATCACGATGCGTTGTTTAAAATCAAACTTTTGCCAAACCGGTGTGCTTGAAGCAACACGAGTTGCTGAACTCATAATGCCTCCACCAGTTGCACAAAGGTGTCGCCTCTGTGTTCGAAACTGTTAAACATGTCGAAGCTGGCACAAGCAGGGGACAACACCACAGCATCCCCTGATTTGGCTAAATCCTTGGCTTGGGAAAACGCATCGGCAAATGAATCGGCCATGTGAATTTGCGTGCTATGACTTAATGCTCCAGCTATAAGATTCTTATCTTGCCCATATACAACCGCATGCTGCACATATTGCTGAACCGCATCGGCAAGATAATTGAAATCCGCATCTTTACCCACGCCACCTAGCATCAAAATCAAATCGCCTTGAATATCTGGGCCCAACCCTTCTAACGCCGCCAAGGTGGCACCCACGTTAGTGCCTTTGGAGTCGTTGTAGTAATCCACGCCCTCGTGTTGGCCTACCCACTGACAACGATGTGCTAATCCAGGAAAATCTTTTAATGTAGTTAACATGCTTTCCATGGGTAAACCGGCACATTCGCCAAGTGCCAACGCTGCTAGGGCATTGCTGCGATTGTGACTGCCTTTAATTTTTAACTCAGCGCAATCCAGCAGTTTATGCTTACCTTTAGCGAGGAATAATTTATTGGCCTCTTCAATAAGACCAAATTCATCACCTTTAGGTTGGCCCAATCCAAAGCCCACAATTTTGTTAGGTTGTTGCATCATGGGTGTGGACAAGTCATCGTCTAAATTCACTACGCCCCATTCACAGCCATTAAAAATCACATGCTTAGATTGGTAATAGGCTTCATAACTTTCATAGCGATCTAAATGGTCTGGACTGATGTTTAATACCGTCGCCACTTTTGCATTCAAATTAGGTGTGGCCTCTAATTGAAAGCTGCTTAGCTCCATCACATACAATTGCACATCGTCATTCACTAGTTCTAGCGCCGGAGTGCCGAGATTACCGCCAATAGCCGTATTCAAACCTGCGTCTTGCGCCATCAACCCAACTAAACTTGTGACTGTGCTTTTGGCGTTCGATCCGGTAATGGCCACAATAGGAGCCTTCACATGCTCGGCAAACACTTGAATGTCGCTTTTCACTTCTATGCCGTGCTGTATGGCTGTTTGGATTTCTTGCGTGGCAAGGGGTAAACCAGGGCTTACTACTACACAATCAGCCTGTAGCATCTTTTCTTCACTTAAACCGCCCAGTATCACTTCTACTTGTGGAAAAGATTGCTTTACCTGATCCACAAACGGTGTGGTTTCACGGGTATCCATTACCACCACAGGAATTTGGCGCGCAGCAAAAAAAGCAACCACGGAATATCCGGTTTTGCCTAAACCTACGACGACTACAGGTTTTGCTGACTGATTCATAATGCTTTGCTAGTCCTATTAACGAATCTTTAACGTGGCCATGCCGATTAGCACTAAAAACAAAGTGATAATCCAAAAACGCACAATTACGCGCGGCTCAGGCCAACCTTTTAGCTCAAAATGATGATGCAAAGGGGCCATTCTAAAAATGCGCTTACCGGTTAACTTAAACGAGGCCACTTGCAAAATAACGCTGACGGTTTCAGCCACGAAAATACCACCCATGATAAACAGCAGAATTTCCTGACGCACAATCACAGCCAGCACGCCTAGCGCTGCACCTAAAGCCAATGAGCCCACATCGCCCATGAACACTTGCGCTGGATACGTGTTGAACCATAAAAATCCAATGCCGGCACCCACTAGCGCACCGCAAAAGATCGTCACTTCACCTACGCCATCTAAGTAAGGTAAAAACAGGTATTCAGAAAAATTCACATTACCCACCAAGTAAGCACACGCACCCAATGCGCCGCCCACCATAACGGTAGGTAAAATCGCCAAACCATCCAAACCATCCGTTAAGTTAACGGCGTTAGAGCTGCCCACAATCACAAGGTAAGTCAGTACGATATAAAACAAGCCCAGTTCAATGGCGATGTCTTTAAAGAAAGGCACAATTAAAGTGGTTTCTGCCGGAGAGCTAGCTGTTGCATACAAAAAGATACCTGCCACAAGCGCAATGACACTTTGCCAAAACATTTTCCAACGGGCAGGCAAGCCGCGGGAATTTTTTTGCACCACTTTGCGATAATCATCCACAAAGCCAACCAAACCTGTGGCAAGGGTGACCAATAAAACCACCCACACATAATGATTGCCCAAATTGCCCCATAACAAAGTACTTACCGAAATGGCTAATAAAATCAGAGTACCACCCATGGTTGGGGTCCCTGCTTTACTTAAGTGAGATTTAGGGCCGTCATCGCGTACCGATTGACCAATTTGTTTTTCCTGTAGTTTACGAATCACTAAAGGACCAAACCATAATGCAATTGCCAATGCGGTTAACGTGGCAAAGATGGCACGGAACGTTAAGTAGTTCACCACGGCAAAGCCGCTGTGATACTGCTGTAAAAATTCCCCTAACCAAAGCAACATAATTCTATCCTCTAATTATTCTTTATCTTCAAATGTAATTTCATTTACCACTCGGTCCATATGGGAACTACGTGAACCTTTTACTAACACGGTAACGCCTTTATTCAGTTTTTCTTTTAAAAATCGCACTAAGCTGTCATGACTGGCAAACCAATGGGCGTTATCGCCAAAGGCATCCGCGGCACCACGACTAAACTCACCTAGAGCAAAGAATTCTTCTAGCTTGGCTTCGCGGGCATAAGCCCCCATCTCAGCGTGAGCTAATTGTGTTTCCACACCTAATTCAGCCATGTCGCCCAATACAAAAATACGATGTCCTTGGCGCGCCGCTAATACATCCATGGCCGCTCGTACTGAAGCTGGGTTAGCATTGTAACTATCATCAATCACCACGCTGCCATTGAAGCCCGCTTTTTCAACCAAGCGACCTTCTACACCTTCAAACGCTTGTAAACCAGACACAATTTCTTTGATGCTCATGCCTAAGCCGTGACACGCCGCAGCACAGGCTAGAGCGTTCATCACGTTATGTCGTCCCATGACTTTTAGATGCACTTTGGCAACGTCATCACCAATATGTAAATTAAACTCACAACAACCGGTATGATCGATTTCAACCTCTGTTCCGCGTACATTGGCCGCGTCGCTTTCACCAAAGCTGATCACTCGACGAGTTCCGGCGCGGGTTTTCCAGGTTGAAAAGTGTTCGCTATCGGCATTTAAAATCGCAATGCCATTCTCATCCAATGCATCAATGATCTCGCCTTTTGTGCGCACGATGGTTTCTAGATCACCGAACCCTTCTAAATGCGCACTGCCAGCATTGGTCAAAATAGAAACCGTTGGCTTAACCAGATTAGAGGTATAAGCAATTTCACCCTCGGCACTGGCACCCAACTCCACAACCGCGTAGTCATATGTGTGATTCAGTCGTAACAAGGTCAGTGGCGCACCAATGTGATTATTCAGATTGCCACGAGTCACAAGCACTTCATTTTGCTGACGCAGTAATGTGGCCATCATGCCTTTCACTGTGGTTTTGCCACTACTACCGGTGATTGCTACCACATCACGCTCAAATTTTTCGCGATTAAATAAAGCTAAGCGACCCAATGCAATGATGGTATCCGCCACTTGTAAATACGGAGCGTTCAGTTCCATTTCCTTACTAATAACCACCGCACAAGCCCCTTTATCTATGGCTTGTTGTACATAATCATGGCCATCGAAGCGATCACCCACCAATGCCACGTAAAGATCCCCTGGCTGCAAAGTTCGGGTATCCGTACTCACAAATTGAAACGGCACATTGGCCCCTCGGTGAGTCGCTGAAATAAACTCGGCCACCTCTGCCAAACGAACAGAACCGATCATGCTTGATCTCCCAATAATAATGCTTGCTCAGCCTCGGCCACATCACTGAAATAACGTCGTTGACCTTGGACTTCTTGATAATCTTCGTGACCTTTACCGGCGATCACCACAATGTCGTCATGAGTAGCACGGTTTATGGCCTGTTGAATCGCTGTTTGACGATCCACTTCCACGGTAAAGTTCCCCGTCATGCCTTCCACCATTTGCTGGCAGATTTGCACCGGGTCTTCGCTGCGCGGATTATCGCTGGTTATGATGGTTTCATCTGCATATTGCAGCGCAATTTTACCCATTAATGGGCGTTTACCGGTATCGCGATCACCACCGCAACCCACAACTAATACAATGCGCCCTTGAGCATGCTGCTTAATAGCCAACAAAATTTGCTCCAGCGCATCCGGTGTATGGGCATAATCCACCAACACCAAAGGCTGATTCTCAATAACTTTTACCTGCTGCATACGCCCAGGCACAGCCTGCAATGCCGCACATGCTTGAATCACAGCGGAAAATTCATGACCCATCTGCAGAGAGCACAATATGGCCGCGGCCACATTTTCAGCATTAAAGCGACCAAACAAGGGCAGGTTCACCTCTTGCACTTTCCCCTGCCAGTGGAAACTCACCGTCATGCCTTGTGCATGCATTTGATCTAATGAAAAACGTAAATCCGCTTGCTCACCCTGCCCATAAATAACAGGGGGAACCACACTTAATTGCTTTAGGGTTTGCGTAAAAGGGTCATCCCCGTTCATCACGGCAAATTGCAACTCTGGGCGCTGGAACAACAAAGCTTTAGCCGCGCCGTATGCTTCCATGGTGCCGTGATAATCCAAATGATCCCGCGATAAATTCGAGAACACAGCGCCGTTAAACCTCACCCCTGCCAAACGATTTTGTTCTAAACCGTGACTGGAGACTTCCATGGCTACCGCATCAAAGTCCACAGATAACTCATGCAACGCCGAATGTAACTTTTCTAATGGCAAGGTCGTCATGCCCGTGGGTTTTAAGTCATCCCACTTGCCGTATCCCACTGTGCCCATTACCGCACAGGGTGCACGCAATGCATTAAGCAGTTGCGCCAAATAAAAACTAATAGATGACTTACCATTGGTGCCGGTAATGCCCACCACGGCCAAATCTAACGTCTGGCCATACAACACATGGGATACGATTTGACCCGCCGCGTCCATTATACGATCCAGCGCCACACAAGGGACTTGATCTGCCCCTAGTTTTTGGCAGATGGATGGTGCAGCAAACACCACAGCCGCTCCGTTTTCAATGGCAGTATGCACATAATCGAGCTCATTACCTGCCACCGAAGGCAGTGCAATAAAGGCATCCCCAGCCTTCACCTCGCGGCTATCAAAGCAGATATTCGCTATTTCAAGATCGAACAAACCCTGGGGGAGTGATTCGACCCAGGGTTGCAGTGTTTTAAGGGGTTGGTTGAACGCGATCATTCTAACCTCCCCGCTATGGATTGATCCTCAAACACCGTTGGCGTCACATTCATTAAACGCAAGCTGGCTTGCGTCACCCGAGAGAAAATGGGCGCAGCCACTTCGCCTCCGTAATATTCTCGACCATTGGGCTCATCGATCACCACTATGGTCACAATTCTTGGATCATCCGCTGGGGCAATGCCGGCAAATAAAGACAGATACCGCTCATCTTCATAACCATTGGCGCCTACTTTGTGTACCGTACCGGTTTTACCTGCTACAGGATAACCTTCTACATAGGCTCGACGGGCCGTACCTTTTGGCCCCACCACGCTCTGCAGCATTTGCACCACATCATCAGCTACGGTTTTTGGCATCACTTGTGTGCCTTTTCCAATTGGGCGACGTACCAAAGTAAGAGGATGTTTCACCCCACCATTGGCTAACACCTGATAGGCTTGAGCCAACTGCAATGGGGTGACCGCCAAACCATAGCCATAAGATAAAGTGGCGCTCTGTAAGCGACTCCAATGATTGGTTTCTACCGCCACTTTGCCGCCATTTTCACCGGGCAAACCCAAACCCACAGGTTTACCTAAACCTAATTTCTGATAAAAACCCCAAAGGTTTTCACCACCTAACTGGAACGCTAACTTGCTCACCGCCACGTTACTGGATTTCGTCAACACGCCGGTAATATCCAACTCGCCATAGTCGCGGTGATCACGAATGGTTTTATTGCCCACACGCAAGTATCCAGGATGGGTGTTGATCACGGAGTCTTTGTTAATTTCACCGGCCATCAAAGCCGCGGCAACCGTAAACGGTTTCACTGTGGAGCCGGGTTCAAAAATATCCGTCACGCTGCGATTGCGCACACTGGCCGCTTTTAATTCTGAACGATTATTGGGGTTGAATGCCGGTTGATTCACCAGCGCTAGAATTTCACCGGTTTTCACATCCACCATCATTAATGAACCGGCTTTTGCCCCATGCTGCTGCACCGATGCCTTTAATTCGCGATAAGCCTGATACTGCAAGCGCAAGTCGATGCTGAGCATCAGCTCACTACCCGGTTCGGCCACTTCCATCACACCCAAGTCTTTCACCAAACGACCTAGGCGATCTTTCACCACGCGACCCTTGCCTGGAGTGCCTTGCAGCCATTGATCATAGGCTAACTCAACACCTTCAATACCTTGTTCATCAATATTGGTAAAACCCACCACATGACTGGCCACTTCTGCCGCTGGGTAATAACGCTTAAATTCTTGTTCAATGCCGATACCGGCCAAATGTAAGGCTTGAATCTTTTTCCCTTGGGCAGGGTTCATGTGACGCTGTAAATAAATGAATTCACGATTTTTATTTTGCTTGATGCGCGCTTGCAACTGAGACGGCGTCATATCCAATAGCGGCGCCAAAGCCGACACGTCAATATTATCTTTGATAATTTGCTTAGGATTAGCCCAAATGCTTTTAACCGGTGTGCTCACCGCCAATGGCTCGTTATTGCGATCCACAATCATGCCACGATAAGCTTCGATACTGTGCTCACGCACAGTACGCTTGGTACCCTCTACCTGTAGAAAATCCGTATCCAGCACCTGCAACTGAGTTAAACGCGCAATCAATAACGCAAACAGCAGCAAGCCGGCACCCACTATGGTGTAGTGGCGCCAGCGATTGCTGCTTTGCTCATATTGATTATTACGTGCCATCCAGGCCCATCTCTTATTGTTTTAGTAGTCGTGTATCTCAATCACCCGAGTGTTTTGTTTGTCGGGAAATTGCATGTTTAATTTTTGTCGTGCCATGGCCTCAACGCGACTGGGTGCGGCCAATGTGCTGTACTCCAACATTAAGCGACCATATTCTTCTTGCAGATCGCCGTATTCATCCCCCAGTGCCTGCCATTGCTGCGCCAATTGACGATTCACAAAACTGGTGTAAACCACCGCCAGCGCACACACCATCAATACAACAAACACCCATTTCGCACTTAACGTTTTCACACTAAACCTGCTTTTGCGCCACACGCATGACCGCACTGCGGGAACGAATATTGGCATTCACTTCTTCTTTGCTCGGCTTAATGGCTTTACCCACATGCTTTAAGATCACAGGGTAATCCGCAGCCATGACTGGAATATCCGGCGGCAGCTGCGGGCCTTTTTCTTTATCGCGAATAAAACGCTTCACCATGCGATCTTCTAAAGAATGGAAGCTAATCACCACTAAGCGACCGTCTTTTGCCAGCAAGTCAGTGGCTGTTTCTAAACCGGTTGTAAGGTCACCCAGTTCGTCATTTAAGAAAATACGAATGGCCTGAAAACTTTTCGTCGCAGGATGCTTACCTTTTTCCCACTTAGGGTGCGCATCTTTAATCACTTGCGCTAAATCCAAGGTGCGCGCAAATGGCTCTTGCGCCCGACGCATCACAATGGCTTTAGCCAAGCGACGGGAGTAACGCTCTTCACCAAACTGGTAAAGCACATCGGCAATTTCTTCTTCTTTGGCGGTGGCAATCCACTGGGCTGCCGTCATACCGGACTCAGTATTCATGCGCATGTCCAGGGGGCCGTCATTCATGAAGCTGAAACCACGATCCGCTTCATCTAATTGCGGTGAACTCACACCCAAATCCATTAAGATGCCAGCCACTTCACGGCCTTCACCGTTTTGCGATAGCCAAGTTTGCATCTGAGCAAAGGAGCCATGACAAATGGAGAATCGGCTGTCTTCTTTGGCCAGTTCATTGGCGGTGGCAATGGCCCTTGGGTCTTTATCAATACCAATCAAACGCCCATTTTCCGACAAGCGCTCTAGGATTAATCGACTGTGACCGCCACGGCCAAAGGTGCAATCTATGTATAAGCCGTCAACGTCTTGAACCAAGGCGTCAACCGCTTCATTTAATAGCACCGTTATATGTTCACTCATAAGGATAAATTCATCAGTTCGTCTGGCAGTTGAGTGTCATCTTTCATTTCTTCCAGATAACGTTCGCGGCGCTCGTTCCAGTGGGCTTCATCCCACAATTCAAATTTGTTGCCCTGCCCCATCATCACCATCTTTTTCTCAAGACCGGCGTACTCACGCAGAGGCCCAGGTAATAACAAACGACCATTGGCATCCATATCGATATCGGTGGCGTGGCCTATGATCAAACGCTGTATGCGGCGAGCGGCAGGATTAAAACTGGGTAGGGCTTCGATTTTCGCTTGAATGGGTTCCCATTCTTTCAGAGGGTAAACCAGTAAACACTTCTCTTCTGTATCAATAGTGACAACTAAGGCACCATCGTTGCTCTCATGCAACAATTGGCGGTAGCGGGCGGGCACGGCCATCCGGCCTTTGGTATCGAGATTGATATTATGCACGCCACGAAACATGTTTTTTGCCACCTAATTCCCAGAAAACTCCACATTTACCCACAAAACAACACTTTTGCACACTATAGAAACAGAACCCGCTGAATGCAAGGTGATATAAGGGGTTTTGTGCATTTCGGCTCAATAAGACCGCACATTTGCAGGTGTTATAGGAAAATCATCTAACCACTCTAATTGGTAATAACCGGACACTTGAAATGATGTGAAAATTGAAAGGCTCTCCCACATGGCAAAAGGACAGCCAAGAAAAAACCCGTTGCCATGACAGCAACGGGTTTTAATCAGTGAAGATTGGTCTATAAGCCGGGTTCTGTAACCTGTAAACAGGCGCAACCATTCATCTAGGCCTTAAATCACTCTAAGGCTCAAGCGACCTACCCGCTCCCGACGTGGGCCACGCCATTAGGGAGCCTATTTGGTCTTGCTCCGAGTGGGGTTTACCGTGCCACGAACTGTTACCAGTCGCGCGGTGCGCTCTTACCGCACCCTTTCACCCTTACCTGTGAACTCCGAAGAGAACCATCGGCGGTATACTCTCTGCTGCACTGGCCGTTAGCTCACGCTACCCAGGCGTTACCTGGCACCCTGCCCTGTGGAGCCCGGACTTTCCTCCCCTAACTACAAGTAGCTAGCAGCGGTTGCTCGACTATCTCCGCGGGCAAGGATACTCGCTAGTTAAAATTGGTCAAGTTGTTATTAGTCCTTACTTTCCAGCGCCAACTGATACAGCTGATTCTTTTTAAAGCCAGTATGCTCAGACACAATAGCCGCGGCTTTTTTGAGTGGCAGCTCCTTGGCAATCAACAGGGTTAAATCCAAGGCCTCTTGCGAGACTTCTAACTTTTTATTGGATAACACCCCGCGCACCATGAGCACAAATTCCCCACGCTGCTGATTAGTGTCCTCAAGCATCAGGGCTCGCACATCACCAGCCAAGCCACGATTAAAGGTCTCGAAGGTTTTGGTTAATTCTCGGGCCACAACAATGTCTTTGTCCGCCCCTAACACATCAATCAAGTCATCTAGGGTGGCCATGATTCTGTGCGGAGACTCATACACCACCAAGGTGCGCTCTTCGTGTTTAATGCTTTCAAAATAGCTTTTTCTGGCGGTGGTTTTCGCCGGTAAAAACCCATCAAAGATGAAGCGATCCGTTGGCAAAGCCGCCGCGCACAAAGCGGTGATCACAGCACAGGCACCCGGTACCGGCACAATATTAAATCCCGCTTTGGCCACTTGATCCGCCACATGATAGCCAGGGTCCGCTATCAAGGGGGTGCCTGCGTCACTGACGATGGCCACATTTTGACCCGCTTGCAGTTTTTCGATGATTTGCCCTGCCGCTTGCGCCTCATTGTGATCATGGGTGGCCATTAACGGCTTTTGAATTCCTAGGTGATTCAGCAGCTTTTTGGTGTGTCGGGTATCCTCAGCAGCGATAATATCCACCATTTCGAGAACCTGTTGTGCTCGAACTGTGATATCAGCCAAATTTCCTATGGGAGTAGCCACCACATAGAGCTGATTTTCTGCCATAATGCCCGCCTTCATCTTTTGTTTAATACTGAATAATTATGCTGAATCTTCGCCACGCTATTCTTGCTCTGCTGTTCATCTTCTTGGGGGCCTGTTCTTCTAGCCCACAGCAGCCACAATCCACAGCGTTAAATCTCTCTAGCGACAGCGCATTATCATCTATTGAGCAACTAATCGCTAACCAACGTTATGTGGATGCGGAAAATGCCCTGCAAAAAATCGACATTTACAGCTTAAGCGAACTGGAACAAATTCAATTTTATTGGCTCAGCGCCAATCTTGCGGTGCAACTGGGGCGCGGTGATGCCGCCATCACCGCATTAAATGCCGTACCGCCAGGTGATTTCAGCAAACTCAGCGGCTTAAACCCAAACGCCCCTGGATTCTTGCGCGCCAACGCTCTTCACCTAAAAGGGGAATTCATTGCCAGTGCCCGTGAGCGCATGTTTTTAGCGGGCGTTTTATCCGGCGATGAATACGATGGCAACCACCAAGCCATTTGGAACAGCTTACTGCAAACAGACGATAAAGAATTAGAAAGCTTTGCGAGAAAGTCCAGCACACAGATTTTTAAAGGCTGGCTAGAACTGGCTTTGATCATTAAACGCAACCAAATCGATTTGGACCGCCAATTGAGCAGCCTGCGTTTATGGCAAGCACAATATGACGGCCACCCTGCTGCCAAAGAACTACCCGGTGGCTTGGACCAGTTAGAAGAGTACATCGAAAGCAAAGCCAACTACATTGCCCTTATGGTGCCTCTGTCTGGCAAATTGGCCGTGACCGGTAAAGCGGTACGTGATGGTTTATTTGCCGCTTATTATCAAGCCAAGCAAGCGGGTGCTCAGGTGCCCGAAATTAAAGTGTACGACACCGCCAAAACCCGCGACTTTTGGAGCCTATACAAACAGGCCATTCTCGATGGCAACGAGCTGATTATTGGTCCACTGGAAAAGCAATACGTAGAGCGTTTACAGCAAGAGTCGCGCTTACCTGTTCCCACCTTGGCTTTAAACTATGGCAACCGTGACGCGTCAGAAAACCCAAGCCAGCTATATCAATACGGTTTAGCCGTTGAAGACGAAGCACAGTTAGCCGCCGCCTATGCGCGTCAACAAGGCTACAAAAGCGCCATCGCTTTGATGCCAAAAGGCCCATGGGGTGAGCGTGTATTCAAACGCTTCAGCGATACCTGGCAAGCCCAAGGGGGACAACTCATTGAAGCGCAATTCTTTAATGGCGATGGGGATTACAACAAAGTTATTAGCCGCCTATTTGCCATTGACGACAGTGAAGCTCGCGCGCGCCAACTTCGTCGCCAAATCGGTGTAGGCATGGAATTCCAAGCCCGTCGTCGCCAAGACGTGGATTTTATCTTTGTGGCCGCACTACCTAAGCAAGCCCGCCAAATTAAGCCCACTTTGGCATTCAACTTTGCCAAAGACATTCCCATGATTGCCACGTCACAAATTTACTCAGGTATTCCATCTCGCTCCAAGGATCGCGACCTAAACGACGTGGTGTTTTGTGATATTCCATGGATGCTCGACAAAGGCCCATTGCGCAAACAAGTACAATCCCTATGGCCACAAGCCAAAGGCAGTTTAGATCGCTTATATGCTCTGGGTGTGGATGCATTTCACTTATACCCGCGCCTTGGGCAAATCAAAGTATTAAAATACAGCTCCATTCAAGGGGAAACCGGCAGTCTTGCGATGGATGATTACGGACAGATCATCCGCACCCTGCCTTTTGCCAAATTTGAAAACGGCTTAGCCAAAAAGACACAAGGATATGTGCAAAATGTGGAGCTTAACCAAGGCATCTAGTAAACGCGCCCAAGGTGAAGCCTTTGAGCAACTGGCCCTTCACTTCCTGAAACAACAAGGTTTAACGTTCATTGCGAAAAATGTGAACTTTAAAGGGGGCGAAATAGACTTAATTATGCGCGAAGGGACACGGCTGATTTTTATCGAAGTGCGCTATCGCAAAAACCAACAATTTGGTGGTGCCGCTGCCAGTGTTGGCGTGCAAAAACAGCAACGCCTCATAAAGGCGGCGCAACTGTATTTACAAAAACATTATGGAAACACGCCCCCTAGCTGCCGCTTTGATGTGGTGGCCATTGAGGGTGTACAACCAAACTATCAAATAGATTGGTTAAAAAACGCAATCAGCTAACCGCCTCACTCTGGCCATTCGCCATCAGGGTGGGTATGCTTGGGAAAAATAAGAGACGTTTTTATGCATTTTCAAGAACGAATTAATCAACACTTTCAAGCCAGTGTTGAAACCAAACAGCAAGCGGCCCAAGTATTGGCACCCGTAATTGAACAAGCCAGCGACAGCATGGTGGCCGCGCTATTGAATGGCGGCAAAATCCTAAGTTGCGGTAATGGCGGCAGCGCCGGCGATGCTCAACATTTCTCGTCTGAACTACTCAACCGTTTTGAACGTGAACGCCCAAGTTTGCCTGCTATCGCATTAACCACAGACAGCTCAACCGTTACCTCTATTGCTAACGATTACAGCTACAACGAAGTGTTCTCTAAGCAGATTCGTGCCCTAGGCAATGCGGGCGATGTACTGCTCGCTATTTCCACCAGTGGTAATAGCGCCAACGTGGTCCAAGCCATTCAAGCCGCCCATGATCGTGAAATGCGCGTAGTGGCTTTAACTGGTCGTGATGGCGGTGACATGGCGTCACTACTACTACCAGAAGACATTGAAATTCGCGTCCCTTCCATGGTTACCGCGCGTATTCAAGAAGTGCACTTACTGGCCATTCACTGCCTATGTGATTTAATCGACTGGCAGTTATTTGGGCCGCTTGAGTAAAACCGATAGACATAAAAAAAGCAGCCTAGGCTGCTTT
>JBFEWA010000312.1:0-4013 GCA_041546605.1 Bermanella sp. | reverse complement strand
GGCGCATTCTTAAAGTGAACAGTTTACGTTTAGATAAATAAGCTAGCCATATAGCTCATCGGTTTTCGCGGACATAATAAAATCGTTTTTGTGTAAGCCTTTTATTTTGTGACTCCACCAAGTGACGGTGACACGACCCCATTCCAGTAATAAGTCAGGGTGATGATTTTCAGATTCTGCCAATTGCGCCACTCGGTTGGTGAAAGCCAATGCATCCATATAACTAGAGAATGTGAACTCTCGGCGTAATTTTAAAATGCCATCTTCACTGATCCCAGACCAATGGGGTAATTGACTCATATAAGCCGCCAGCTCATTATCTGTCACTTTAGGGGCATCCGCTTTGCACGCTTCACAGGTTTCTTGAGATAGCATATTGCTCACCAAACATTTCAAAAGCCAATAAAAAAGGGGCCAAAGCCCCTTTCCCATTCAATACCAGCAGAATTTAGTTCACTTCTGTTGCATTGATTTTAGCATACCACTCTTGTGGGCCAGTTCTGTGAACCGACGTACCTTGTGTGTCCACCGCTACGGTTACTGGCATATCCACCACGTCAAACTCGTAGATGGCTTCCATACCTAGGTCATCAAAGCCCACCACTTTGGCATCTTTAATCGCTTGGGATACAAGATATGCCGCACCACCCACTGCCATTAAGTAAGAGGCTTGGTTATCTTTGATGGCGTCGATGGCCACTTGACCACGCTCCGCTTTACCAATCATGCCCATTAGGCCGGTTTTCTCTAGTACGGTACGGGTGAATTTATCCATACGCGTAGCAGTCGTCGGACCAGCAGGGCCCACCACTTCTTCGCGTACAGGATCCACTGGGCCCACGTAGTAGATGAAACGGTTTTTCAGATCAACAGGCAGTTCTTCGCCTTTTTCGATCATATCCACCATGCGCTTATGAGCCGCGTCACGACCAGTTAGCATTTTACCGTTTAGCAATAATGTCTCACCTGGCTTCCATTCTTTCATGTCTTCGCGAGTGACTGTGTTCAAATCCACACGGCGTACGCTGTCACCCACTTCCCATGAAATCTCAGGCCAATCTTCTAACTTAGGTGGCTCAAGACGAGCAGGGCCCGAACCATCTAACTCAAAGTGAGCGTGACGAGTCGCGGCACAGTTTGGAATGATGGCAACCGGCTTGTTAGCCGCGTGGGTTGGGTAATCCGCAACCTTGATGTCCAATACGGTTGTTAAACCGCCAAGACCTTGAGCACCAATGCCTAGCTTGTTCACTTTCTCGTACAACTCTAAACGCAATTCTTCGGCACGAGTTTGCGCACCGCGGGCTTGCAATTCTTTAATGTTGATAGGCTCTAGCAAGGCTTCTTTAGCGATTTGCATGGCTTTTTCTGCCGTGCCACCAATGCCTATACCTAGCATGCCTGGTGGACACCAGCCGGCACCCATTTTAGGAATTTGCTCAAGTACCCAGTCCACAACAGAATCCGATGGATTCAGCATGGCAAACTTAGATTTCGCTTCAGAACCACCACCTTTCGCTGCCACATGCACATCAACCGTATTACCCGGTACAAGTTTAGTGTGGATAACCGCTGGGGTATTGTCTTTGGTGTTTTGACGCTTGCCGTCTGGGTCTGCCAATACAGACGCACGTAATACGTTATCTGGGTGAAGGTATGCACGACGAACACCTTCGTTGGCCATATCTTCTACGCCCATGGTGGCATCTTCAAAGCGCACATCCATGCCGATGGTCAAAAACACGGTAACAATACCGGTATCTTGGCAAATTGGACGGTGGCCAGTGGCACACATACGAGAGTTGATTAGAATTTGCGCAATGGCGTCTTTCGCCCCTTGGCTTTCTTCTTTCTCGTAGGCTTCTTCCATTGCTTTAATGAAATCTAGGGGGTGGTAGTAAGAAATATACTGAAGGGCATCAGCAATACTCTGGATCAGATCTTCTTGCTTGATCACAGTCATGGGAGCTCTCTCAATCATCATGTCATGGTTATTAAGTGGTGGGATTGTAGCACGAGACAGGGCTTAAGGCGCATAAAACCTAGCAATATTGGCTATAGGTGAAACCAATACTCATGTAAATTGAACCCTCTACCACCACCATTTCATGGTGTTAGCGTCTTCTTCTGGTTCATTTTCGCTTAAATCGATCACACGGCTATCAAATACTTCTTCTAGCTCATCTTCACTGAGCGGACCTTGCGACTGAATGAAACGCCCGCCTTCTGGCAGCATTCTGGTCACTGGTAATTCACTGTGGGCTAATTCCGTTGATACCAGCATTAACGGGCCATCCCCGACAGGCATGTCTTCAGTTAATGTTTGGTGCTCAAGTTCAGGCGGGTCAATTTCGCTGTAGCGTAAGAAATACACCTTATCGGCTTCTACCGCTAAGTTCATTTGCGCGATGCGCTTAAGGTCAAATTCAAAGCTTTCTGTGGCAATGCCTTCTAATCCCATTAATGGACGACGCATGATCACTTCATATTCACCGGGCTCTAACTCAAACCAAGTGTAGCCGTTGGCGCGAATGTTAAACACGCGCTCACCGTCTAGATAAAAACTTGGGGCTTCGATTTCATCCGCCGCCCATTGGCTATTAGGACGATACACATACAACAATGCCTTGTTTTCATAATCCCAGCGGTTCGCCACCTGGCTGTATTCCTTACCAGATACAGTGGCGATATACGCACCAAAGTTATGACCTATGGACTGATATATATGCAAACAACCGGAAAGATTAACTAGTACGAGTGTTGCGAAAAAACTTATTATTATTTTTATCATCTTTAGACTCTATGCGCCTCTTCATCATCAAGAGGTAACACGCTTTAAATATTCCGGTATGATGACATAATTACAAAAAATAACAAAAAATAAGTGCTGCTGGATTTCTCATCATGGAACGGTATTTTAAAAAAAGCGGCAAGATTCTATTAGTACTTGCCCCTATCACAGTTTTATCTTTAGCCATTGCCGAAGAAAGTATTCGTATGGGTGAAGATTATTATGGCAACGACATCAATGCTGCCATTCTTGAAGCTCAACAAAACCAGCGTAAAGTGAATTACTCCAATCGCTACTGGTACAATCGAACCACATCCCAGTCATTCGACCTACCTAAACTATCAAGTGATGCTCTTGAGAAAGAGCGATTAGAAGGGGCGCTGCAACCAACCGCAGCGGGCAAAACACAAAGCCCCAATGCCATCCCCGATGAAGAACAAGCGCAAACCTTGCAGCAAAATTTAGAATTGAGCAAACAAGATCCTAACAGCCCAGCCACACCGCAAACGCAGCCGTCTCCTGTTGGGAATTCACCACAATTTGTCCCTGAGGTTTCCCATACCTTTCCTCGAGGCGACTCCGTCACCACCCGAGGCATGGTTACCAATGGTTCCATTACCAGTACACCCAGACCTTAACTAAATAAGAAATAGATATATGAAGAAGTTATTATTTATTTTAATCGCCCACACCAGCATCAGTTATTCCGTAGAACCTATGGATAACTATTATGCCGATGACTTGATTGATGCGGTCAATCAAGCAAAAGAAAGACCCCATCATTATGATTACAGCAGCACCTATCGCTATAAACGCACAACCGCACAAAGCATCGAATTAAATCGTCTAGATTTAGAAGAAATGGATGAAACCCGTTTAGAAATGCAAGGAAAATCAGTCAGTTTGCTACCAGACAAAGATGCACCAATGACGCTAAATACAGAACAAAAGGATGATTCCACTCCCGATCACAACCAAGCAAGATCCATCCTAATCCAAAACAACATTCCGGTTAACAGCCAATACCAATCTCATCAGGGCTCCCTTTCCAGTTCAGGCATGCTCAATCAGGGCAACTTAGTCTCCACCCCTAGACCTTAATGCTTTTAAGTGCCCGTACGGCTTTTTCGGTACGGGCTGCTCGAGCTTTCCCTGCAATTGAAAACAATGCCTTGTCTGCTTGCCATTGCTGCGAAAATGCTGGCGAACAAGAAGATAACTC
>JBFEWA010000101.1:0-8996 GCA_041546605.1 Bermanella sp. | reverse complement strand
TCATCAAATAAACGCGCCGCAGGCACATTGCTCATAAGATCCGCTAATTCATTAATCGGCGCTGCGGTTTCTTTGGCGATTTTAAAATCCAGTTTGGCCGCAAAACGCACGGCACGCAGCATGCGCACAGGATCTTCGCGGTAACGGGTTTCAGGGTCACCAATTAAGCGGATGTTGCGACGTTTAAGGTCTTGCATACCGCCTGCGTAGCTGCGTACGGAGAAATCTTTAATGTCGTAATACAAGGCGTTGATGGTGAAGTCACGACGCACCGCGTCTTCATCTATGGTGCCGTAGACGTTGTCACGTAACAGCATGCCGGATTCGCTTTTCTTAGATTGCTGTTTGCCTTCGGCGTTGTCATGGTGGCCGCGCAAGGTGGCAACCTCAATAATGTCGCGACCATACACCACGTGAACCAAGCGGAAACGACGGCCGATCAAGCGAGAATTACGGAAGAGTTTATTTACCTGCTCTGGGCTGGCATTGGTGGCCACATCGAAATCTTTCGGATGCATGCCTAATAATAAGTCACGTACGCCACCGCCCACTAAATAGGCTTCATATCCGGCTTTCTTTAAGCGATACAGGACTTTTAAGGCGTTTTCACTGATGTGATCTCGGCTGATGCCATGCTCTTTACGGGCAATGATTTGCACGGATGCTGAGTCAGCAGAAGGCGTTTTTTTGAGTTTGGAAATAAAACGTTTAAGCATGGTTAGATCGAAAGCAAAGATTGATGGCCGTTAGCTGGTAAATGTTAATAATATTGAGCCACTAGCTGATGTTCAAAGGAGTTGGGAGTGTACAGAAGTTAATCACAAACGCAACCAAAGTAGGGGAATTAGGCGCTTGGGGTTACTGAGTTACTAGGGAATGAAAGAAAATGTCGAGGGTAGCTTTGTTATTGTTATTTGTGCTACCCGGGATTCGATTCGAGTGTTTTATTATTTTTATTATTAAGTGTCGAATTGTGTTTTGAGTATCTGGTGCGCCCTTGTTGTTATTTTAATAATGGGTCACTACACACTCAAAACACGAATTCTCTTTGGCCTGTTATTTTAATTATTTTGGCCCATAACCCTGAAATGGCTTTTTTATTTTTATTTGTGTCTATTCAAGGTTACGTGCGCATCAACTTTGTTATTTTTATTTGTGTCGATGTCGCTAAGTGACTGTAATAAAGCATTTGCTGTGCCAACTTTTAAAAACCCTTTAAAATCAATGGCTTAGATATTTTGTCTACCCTATACTGGGTAGTGTGTCAGAGGTTTGTTACTTCTTGTCACCTTCTGCTGGCCCAATTTGGGCACTTGGGTAACGCAGGTAACAACTTGACGCACACTGACCAAAATCAGGGGGAATCTTTTTTCTACTGGCCAGTCACCCTGGCTGCATACCCTAAAAAAATGTCCATAAAAACAGGGAATTACTCTAATCCACTGTCACTATTTGAAAGGTGGTCAAATTTTCGACGACAAAGCCGGTGAATATCGATTGATTTGGGATAGTGGGTGTAAAAATTAGGGGATTGAGCGTAAGAAAGAAGAAATTAAGCTAATTGCTTTGGGCTCATCAGGTTGCCCAGCCAAACACAAAGCAATCAGCTTTAGATGCCTATTTTTATTTTTATAAGTGGCATGATGGCTAGACGGTGTTTGTTATTGTTATTGAGCCCGTCTAGGCATCAGACAGTGAAGCTTTGTTATTTTTATTGGTGCTGCACTGTGACTTACTCTGTCTAGAGCATGGTGCGTGCCAATATTGAAAATCCTTTTAAAATCAATGACTTATATTTATTTGTGTAATATCGTGTAAATTTGGCGAGGCATAATGTTACTAAAATTGACGCTATTGAACTTAGTCGTGGGGCGACAGGTAACATTTTGACGGTGGGGTAACAGTGAGGGGCTTGGGGGAGGTTCCCCCAAGCAACAGGCGCGTTATTTGGCTTTTTTGCGGGGAATGCCCAAACGTTGACGACGTTCCCATAGGCTCTTACGGCTGATGCCGAGTTTTTGCGCCAGTTCGGTTTCGGTCATCTTGTCTTCGTTTTCGAGTACGAAGTGCTGGAAGTAATCATCCAAGGATAATTCCGATGGATTCACCTCGGTTTGTTCTTCTGCTATTCCTTCGCGCTGTAGTGATGCCATCATGGAGGCGGGCACTTTATCGTCGTTTTGCACGTCAATGGCCATGGCTTCGGCGGTGATGGGTTCGCCATCGCTTAAGATAACCGCACGTTCTACGGCGTTTTCTAATTCGCGCACGTTGCCTGGCCAAGGGTAGTGGCGGATATCTCGCTCACATTGATTGGAGAATGCCAACAATGGGCGGTTTAATTTCTCGCAAGCACGTTCTAACAACTTTTGTGCTAGCTCTAGTACGTCATCCCCACGCTCGCGCAAAGGCGGTAACTTCAGTTCCACCACGTTTAAGCGGTAGTACAAGTCTTCACGGAATTCCCCTTTGCGTGCCAGATCTTTTAAATTTCTGTGGGTGGCGGCCACTAAACGTACATTGACCTTTTTGCTTTGCACGCTGCCCACTCGGCGGATTTCACTTTCTTGTAATACGCGTAATAAGCGGGCTTGAGCTTCTAGTGGTAACTCACCAATTTCATCGAGGAATAAGGTGCCACCATCGGCGGCTTCTACCAGGCCTTGGCGCACAGAGGTGGCGCCGGTAAATGCGCCTTTTTCGTGACCAAATAATTCAGACTCGATTAAGGTTTCCGGAATGGCGGCACAGTTCACACTGATCAATGGCGCGTCGCTGCGCCGGCTTTGATCGTGAATGGCGCGGGCCACTAATTCTTTACCGGTACCGGATTCACCTAAAATTAACACTGTGGCATCGGTTGGGCTCACCTTGCCGATTTTTTTAAACAGATCCTGCATGGGGGCGCAGCTGCCAATGATGCCATTGGTGGGGTGCACTTTTTGAATTTCTTGCTTAAGCACTTGGTTTTGGCGCTCAAGGTTGCGCTCTTTCAAAATGCGCTGCACGGCAATGATCATTTCGTCGTGATCAAAGGGTTTGGCGATGTAATCCACGGCACCGAGTTTCATGGCATCCACGGCGCTTTTTAAACTGGCATAGCTGGTCATGATCAACATTGGGGTGTTTTGCGCTAATTCGATCAGTTCTGTGCCGTGACCACCGGGCAAACGTAAATCGGAAATGATTAAATCGAATTGATCCAAGTCGAATTCTTTGGCATCGGTCAAAGTGGGTGCTTCGTCCACTTGATATTCGTTGCGTTCAAGTAATCGGCGTAAGGCACTGCGAATGACTTTTTCGTCTTCTACGATGAGAATATGGGCCATTGTATTTCCTTTTCTATGCGTCCGATTCTTCTTGGAATCGAGGTAAGCTGATGACCACACAGGTGCCGTTGCCTTGAATTTCATCGGCAGGGCTTTGTATGTTGATGTGGCCGTAATGTTCTTCAATGATGCTGTACACCAGAGCGAGTCCTAAGCCTGTGCCTTTGCCCACTTCTTTGGTGGTAAAGAACGGCTCGAAAATTTGCTCCATTTGCTCAGGCTCAATACCAGTGCCTTGGTCGATGACTTTAATGGTGACGGAGTGGCGCTCGATCTGACTTTCGATGCGAATCACGCTGTTGATCGGGCTGGCATCTCGCGCGTTACTTAATAGGTTTACAAACACTTGCTGCAAGCGTTGTTCGTCGCCCAGTACGATGCAATTTTCTGCGCAGTTATTTTCAAAGCGAATGTCGTGGGCTTTGTCGCTGAGTAATAACAGGTCAATGGCGTCTTGGCTGCACGCGCGCATATCCACAGGGCCTTGCTCTTGGTGCTGTAGGTGGTTCCCCGTATGGGAGAAGTTCACCAAGGACTGCACAATGCGCGATACCCTTTGGGTTTGCTCCAAAATTTGCTCACCAATTTCCAGCAAGTGTGGATTATCGGTTTCGTATTTAATGTCTTGGGCCAAGCACGCAATGCCAGTAATGGGATTACCAATTTCATGGGCCACACCAGCGGCTAACCGCCCAACCGAAGCTAGGCGCTCGCTGTGGATGAGTTCTTCTTCAAGCAATTGCGTGTCGGTTTGGTCTTCTAACAAGATGACCATGCCGCCGTATTCGTGGTTGTCTGGGTTTTCCAATAAACCTTTGTGCAGGTTGATCCAGCGCGGGCGACCGTTCACTTCGATGGTTTTTTTGTGCAGGTGGCTATTGGAGTCGTTGATGAAATCCAATAACAAGCTGCGCAATGGCTCTTTTAAATTGGTGAGCTTGCTGCCCACCACTTCATCGGCGGGGATTTGTGTTTGCTCCACCAAGGCGCTGTTCCACATGAGGATTTCTCCGTCGCCCCCTAAGCTGCACGCCCCCATAGGAAGGTGCTCTAAGGTTTGGCGGTGGAAGCGTCTTAGGTTATCCAATTCGGCGGCCAAACCAGTCAGACGCGAGTGATAGGCCTCTAGGCCTTTTTCGATAAAGTGAATATCGTGGCTGGCTTGTAGCTCACTGGAATGTTTATAGGGCAGCCATTGATTCACCAAACTGTGGGCAACCGATGGCCCCATCAAACCGGACAAGTTCACTTCGATCTTGCTGCGCAAACGGCGCAGTTGGTAAGGGCGGTTTTCATTGGCGTTGAGATTCAAATCTTCCAGCGCTTGTTTCACTTCCCGTTGGGCCGCCTTTTCACCTAAAGGCTCACTTAAACTGGCGATGAATTCAGCGGCACTGTTGTTCACCAATTCTTTACGCTGTGGCGCGCTTAAGGTGTCGATGGAACAAGCTTCAGCGGCACTGGCTTCAATGGGGCGAGTGGGGCTAATTAAAGACACACAGGCAAACACCACGGCATTTAACAATACAGAAGATGTAGCGGCTAAATACCAGTTTTCGTGGGAGGTGGGTGGTAAGAACGGCTGCAACCAATCTAGGGTAGGGTAATTCAGCAAAGGCAATAACATGGCCCACAGCCACACAAACATGCCAACTAGTAGGCCGCTAATGAAGCCTTGGCGATTGGCTGCTGGCCAGTATAAAACCGCCAGTACACCGGGCAAAAATTGTAAGGTGGCCACAAACGCAATGATGCCCAGTTCGGCCAAATCTTTGCCTTGAGCAAAGAAACGGTAAAAACCATAACTGGCGGCAAACAAGGCCACGATCAACCAACGACGTACCCAAAGAAGCCAAGCGTACATGTCTTTTTTCGGATTAGGCTGAAACGCGGGTAACACCAAATGGTTCAAGGTCATGGCAGCCATGGCGATGGTGGTCACAATCATGATGCCGGAGGCGGCGGCTAAACCACCGGTAAAGGCCACCGCGGACAACCAAGGGGACTGCATTTTTAAACCTAAACCCACGGCAAAGTATTCAGGTGGGGTATCCACATTGAGGTAAATACCCGCCCACAAAATAGGCGGCACCATAAAGGCCATGACCAATAAGAAAAGCGGTAATCCCCAGCTAGCAAAGCTTAACGCGCGGGTGGAGGAATTTTCGGTGAAGGCCATGTGAAACATGTGGGGCATCACTAATGCCGCCGCAAAGAATACCAATAACAAGGTGCGCCATGGGCCTTCTTGAATGGAATGCTGCATGCTGGCCAGTTTATGGTGGTTGCTTTGCAACCAGGCGTCCATGGCATTGGGGCCGTCGAACACAAAGTACATGGCGGCAATGCCCAAGATGCAAATGGCCACCAGCTTAATCACAGACTCAATGGCGATAGCGAACACCAAGCTTTCGTGTTTTTCCCTTGGGCTTACATGGCGGGCACCAAATAAGATGGCAAAGGCGGTCATGACGGCACAGTAGCCAAGGGCAATATCAATGCGGCCAAATTCATTGTTTAAAATACTGAAGCTGTCAGTCACCGCGGTAATTTGCAGAGTAATGAGCGGCAGTACGGCTGCCAGCATCACCAGCGTACTAATGGTACCGGCGGCGCGAGAACGAAAACGGAAGGCAAATAAGTCAGCCAAGGAGGTGAGTTGGTAGTCCTTGGTGATGCGTAAAATGGGTTTGAGTAAAACCGGGGCTAATACAAAGGCACCACTGATGCCTAAATAATAGGTGAGATAGCCGTAACCATAATCTTGCGCCAAGCCCACGCTGCCGTAGAAGGCCCAAGCGCTGGCATACACCCCAAGAGATAAAACATAAATGGCCGGATGGCGTACCCATTTCATGGGTATCCATTGTTTTTCAACCATGTAGGCGGTGAAGAAAAGCGTAAACAGGTACGCCAAGATCATGCCGATTAGGGCGCTAACACTAAAGATCATAGCTTGTTCTTCTCCTGCCAGTACTGCAGCCAAACAGAGAAGCCAATGAGAATGAGCCACAGGGCAAATGGGCGATACCAGGCCCCTGTGGGTTCTAGCCACCAGTCAATGACAATGGGCGAAAATAAAAACGCCGCAAATACAAAAATTAAGATTAAGCGATGTATGTACATGGCTGGCCGAGTATAAAAATTAGGCCAGTGATGTTACTGGGGGTAACAGTTTCAGGCAAGCGAATTGGCTGAATTCGTCAGAGTAAGCCGGCTTGGTTAGGTTGAATACGACTGGGCTGCCAGTTCTGGCTGGCCATTTCGAGAATGTCGGCCACATGGCTTTTGGCCATGGTGGCGTTCACATCCTGTTGTAAGAAGCTCAAGGCCTTAAGGATATTGGCTTTGGCATCTTGGCTTGTAATGGCGGTGGCTTGGTTTTGTTTGCTCAGTTTTTGCCCCTGCTCATTCACCGCTAAAGGGATATGTAGATAGCTAGGCACTGGATAACCTAAGCACTGCATTAAATAAATTTGCCTTGGGGTGTTATCTAATAGATCCACCCCGCGCACCACATGAGTAATGCCTGCAAAATGATCATCCACGACAACCGCCAATTGATAGGCATAGAACCCATCTTTGCGTTTTAACACCTGATCTCCCACGTCATGAAAAAGGTTTTGCTCATACTGACCATAAACACGATCGTTTAATGAGTAGCTGGTATCGGGTACCGCTAGGCGAATGGCCGCAGGGCCTTGATCATTGTGTGGGCAAACGCCCTGATGTAAACCGTGACTGGCAGCCAGTTGTTTGCGCGAGCAGGTACAACCAAAGGTATGGCCTTGAGAGGCTAGCTGCTTTAATGCCGACTCATAGCGTTCGCTATGTTGGCTTTGAAATTGAATCTCCCCATCCCAATGTAAACCGTGATCTAGCAATTGTTGTGGGATGCGCTCACTGGCAGCTGGGTCTTCTCGTGGTGGATCTAAATCTTCTATGCGCAGGAGCCATTGGCCATCATGGGCTTTGGCATCTAGGTAACTGGCAAGCGCGGCGATTAACGAGCCAAAATGTAATGGGCCAGTAGGGGTCGGCGCGAAGCGGCCAATATAAGGGGTTGGGTGGGTCATAATGAAAACATAAGCACCTATAGAAATAGGTGCTTATTGGGGCAGATTAACCGCCGATTTGACGTTCTTTGATTTCAGCTAGGGTCTTACAGTCGATGCAAAGATCCGCTGTTGGACGGGCTTCAAGACGGCGAACACCGATCTCAATACCACAAGCTTCACAGTAGCCGTAATCGTCGTTTTCGATTAGCTCTAACGTCTTCTCAATCTTCTTGATTAATTTACGTTCGCGATCGCGGGTACGTAATTCAAGACTGAATTCTTCTTCCTGACTCGCACGGTCGTTAGGGTCCGCGTAGTTTTCCGCATCGGTTTGCATGTGCATTTTGGTGCGGTCGGCTTCTTCCATTAACTCCTGTTTCCAGTTGTTAAGAATCATCTTGAAGTGAGCCTTCATATCAGGGCCCATGTACTCTTCGCCTTTCTTCTCTTTGTAAGGTTCGAAGTTAGACAATGCAAATGATTGTTGTTCTGTTGCTGGCATAAGTTACTGCCTCACCTTGTCAGGCCAAAGGCCAATCTTGTTTCCATTTTAGGCTCATTTCAAGTATGAACCATATCTTTTTGGCGGCGAAAAGCTATCAGATAACGATACACTGTGCCACTTTATTATTTAAAAATGCAGATCTTTGCTGAGAAATCAGGAAAATACCGCAAAAACCTAACGGAAAATACCATGAAATTAGCAAAACGGCTCAACCAAATTGAGCCATTTCACGTCATGGACCTGTTAGCTAAGGCAAAAACCTTACAACAACAGGGTCGCGACATCATCCATTTAGAGGTGGGAGAGCCAGATTTTGATAGCCCCCAAGCCGTGATTGAGGGTGGTATTCGCGCGTTAGAACAGGGCCTGACCCACTATACCGGTGCCACAGGGCTGCCGGAACTTAAGCAAAAAATTGCGCAATTCTACGCAGATCGTTACGCAGAAGTGGTGGAACCTGAACGCATTGTGATCACCCCTGGGGCATCCGGTGCGTTACAGCTAGTGGCATCCTTGATTATGGACCCAGGAGAAACCTTGCTATTAACCGATCCTGGCTACCCTTGTAATCGTCATTTTTTAGCCAATATCAATGCCGATGGCATCTTGGTGCCCACCGAAGCCCAGGATGATTTCCATCTCACACCGCAGCAGGTGGCTGATTATTGGCAAGACAGCACGATCGGTGCGTTAGTGGCCAGCCCATCCAATCCCACGGGCTCCATTATGAGTAAGGGGCAGCTGCAAGGCTTGCATGCAGCTGTTTCGGCCCGTGAAGGTTTGTTGCTGGTGGATGAAATTTATCACGGCCTAACTTACACAGGTGATGAGCCCCACAGTGCCGTGAATTACGGCGATAACGTGTTTGTGATTAATAGTTTCTCCAAATATTTTGCCATGACGGGCTGGCGACTAGGCTGGGTCGTGGCGCCCAAATGGGCGGTGCCGGGTTTGGATAAGTTAGCGCAAAACTTATTTTTAGCGCCCAATACACCGGCGCAATATGCGGCATTAGCTGCATTTGATCCCGAAACAATAACTATACTTGAATCTCATAAAAAAGAATTTAAGCAGCGCAGAGACTTTTTACTGCCAGCCTTAAAG
>JBFEWA010000508.1:0-1434 GCA_041546605.1 Bermanella sp. | reverse complement strand
GAGATCTTTGCCGGTGCCATTCAAGACTATGGCCGCGGCTTAATCGTCGGCAGCCAAACCTTTGGTAAGGGTACGGTTCAAACCCTAATTCCACTATTCCGTGGCCAAATGAAGGTTACCAATGCCAAATTCTATCGTGTGAGCGGCGAGAGTACGCAACACAGAGGGGTTATTCCTGACATCAGCTACCCTGAGATATATGACGTAGAAAAAATCGGCGAGAGCGCCCTTGAAGAAGCCCTACCTTGGGACAAGATCGACGCCTCTAAGTACAAGCCTCAAGGCAGCTTGACCAGCGTTATTCCTCAGCTGGAAAAAGCCCATGAAAAACGCATCAAAAATAACCCAGATTTCAACTACCTAAATGAGCAAGTTGAATTCTTAAAAGAACTGCGTAACGACACTAGCATCTCGTTAAACATTAAAACCCGCGAGAAAGAGCGTGAGGATATGGAGGCCCGTCGTTTAGCCTTAGAAAACAAACGTCGTAAAGCCAAAGGCTTGAGCCTTCTTGACCACTTAGAAGAAGAGTCCGACGAGCCAAGCATGGAAGAAACTGATAAAAAAGATGCCACTGAAGATGCACTATTAGTAGAAGGTGGCGAAATCCTAATCGACTTCATGCATACCAATGTGGCTAATGCGCTCACCAAAAAGTAAGAGCATCTCTTTAAAGCCCAACAAAAAAAACCACGCATAGCGTGGTTTTTTTTGTATCTTACATTAAAAGGCTTACTTAATTTTGCCTTCTAAAATATCTGCATCCATAACCAGAAGCTTTAACGCTTTGGATGAAAACTCTCGTCTATAAAGAACGGTTACCACCACGAAGGTTGCAAACATAAACAGAACCGGATGAATAAACCAAGCTAAAGACGCCATTGAGAAGTAATAAGCTCTTAACCCATAGTTAAATGCATGCCCTGCTTGATCCAGTATTTTCCCTGTGGAATAAGCATATTCTTTACGCTGCCTTGCATTAAATTGCTCTTGGTCCGGCATAGGGGCTGCGCCCACTAAAACACTTCCAAAACCATATTGACGCAATGACCAAGTAAAACTGAAAAAGGCATACACCATAATAAACAACAGCAAACCTAGCTTATAAGGGTTAAACCCTGCTCCTACACTCGCAAACAACTCCCATTTAGAAGCCGATGTTAGCGCCGTTAGGATCGCCGCAATAATAATCACAGTGGTGGACGCCATGAAATTCACATTGCGCTCCACATTAGCGATCAATGCCGCATCCCCTATGCGATTATCCCTAAGCATCATGCGTTCCATCCAAGACACACGGTGCAGATCCAACACAGATGCTAAGCAATGGGTTCGTTTGGCCATGAATTTTGCAAAAACACTATAACCAACCCAAACCAATATAAAGAAGATTAACGCAATTAAGTTCCAAATCTCACTATCCAAGTACGGATG
>JBFEWA010000521.1:0-1262 GCA_041546605.1 Bermanella sp. | reverse complement strand
GATTCAGGGGATGGCTGTTTAAGTGGATGCTCACCCATACTATTTTACCTTTTGATAAATCGTTCGCCCCTTGGAAATAAAGCGGGTAGACATACCATGTAAGCTTTCACTATGACCAATAAATAAATAACCACCATCCACTAACTGATCAGCCAAGCGTTCGAACAATTCCTTTTGGGTTTCTTTGTTGAAATAGATCACCACGTTTCTGCAAAAGATGACATCGAACTTCACCTTCATAGGCCAAGGGCCCAGTAAGTTCAATCGATTAAATTGAATCATTTTTTTGAGTTCTGGTTTCACCATTCCCATATCTGTGTCTTTCTTTTTCTGAAAGCAAGAAAGGTAATCACGTGGAAGTTGTTCGATATCAGATAGCGGATATATTCCTTGCCTTCCTTTATTTAAAACTTCGCTATCTAAGTCTGTGGCCAGAATTTTTATATCTGACTGATTCACATTCATATTTTTGTGCAATGTAATCGCGATACTGTAAGGCTCTGGACCTGTGGAACACGCTGATGACCAAATACGAATAGGCTTGCTACGTTCTTGCTTTTTCCATAGCGGAATAATTTCTTTAGCAAGGTACTCAAAATGATGAGACTCACGGAAAAAAGACGTAAGGTTTGTCGTAATAGAGTTAACAAACTCATTGACTTCAGTTGCTTGATTGTATTCAAGATGATGGCAGTATTGAGAAAAATTCTTAAGACCAAGTTTGCGAATTCTGCGGGAGATTCGACTGTAAACCAGTTCTTTTTTATGATCCCCAAGTACAATTCCACTGATGTCATAAGCCAAGGCAGCGAGGCGTTTGAAGTCCTCGTCTGCCATGGGGAATTCCTTTGCAGAAAAATCCATAAGTGCTCAGTCTGTTAAAATTCTTGCCAATCATCATCATCATCTGTGACCACCGGACGAGACGCAGCCGGTGGTTTTGGTGATGATGCCGAGGTTGGCGCTGCAGACATGGCAGGCGCAGAAGATTGAGTTGGCGGAGCCATTGGCGATAAAGTATCACCACCTGATGCCATCTTAAAGAAGCCAACAAGCTCAAGCATGTTTTTCGCTTGTTCTGTCATAGTCTCACTTGCCGCAGAGGCTTGTTCAACCAAGGCCGCATTTTGCTGGGTCATTTCATCCATTTGACTAATGGCTTTATTGACCTGCTCAATACCACTGGCTTGCTCTTCTGAAGCTGAGCTGATTTCTTTAATCATGGTGGTGACTTTTTCAACCGCCTCCACAATTTCAGCAAG
>JBFEWA010000257.1:0-4832 GCA_041546605.1 Bermanella sp. | reverse complement strand
TATGCTGGGCTTTTTGTAGCAACAATATGACATTTTGTACTATTCACTATGACCTAAGGGTCCTTAGGGAATAATAGGTTGAAAATGATTTGGGCGTTGTTGCTTTCCACTGCCATTGAGCCATCACCGGATGTATAGCTGCCATTTTGGATGCCACTAGGGTTGGGAATCACAAATTGAAAGCTGTCGGCGGTGATGTTTTGCTGGGCCTGAAGTGGGTTGCCGGTGGATTGACCGGCGAAGGTGCTGAGGTATTGCCCCATCATTTCAGGTGTGATTTGTGTGCCCTCGGGTAAGCCTAAACCATCTCTTACTAATGCTTGAGCCTGTAGTTGTTGGGCTTGAGCGGCAGGAGTGAGCGGTGGCGCAATGAACACTGCGGTACTATTGGCTTGTTCGTATTGGTTTAATTGCTGAGCACTTGTTTGTTGGGTCACCGTTTGGTCAAGCTGTTGCTGTTGAATGGCTTGTTGGTCCAGCTCGAATACCTGTTCGGCTTCGCTGATGGCCGGTTGTCCAGGACCCACCTTATAAGCGGGTTTTTTAGCTGGATTAGGGGTGGTTTCGACGGCTTTTTGTTTAACGATGATGGAGCCATCCAAAATGTAGGCTTCTGTCATCTCTGTGTTACTCAGCTCTTCCACCTGAGCAGATGCGGTGAAAGGCAGTATGGCCGCACAGCAGGCTAGGTATAGGCAAAGATGCTTCATGTGGGGCTCCTTTGTTTTATTCCTATACCTTAGCGTACTGACATGGATTTACTAGGGTAAATTAGTCTAAGAATCGGCTTTGTAAGCCATTATAGGCATCAATGCGACGATCCCTGAAGTAAGGCCAAATGCGGCGTACTTGCTCGGTTCGATCCAAATCGATTTCCGCGCGCACTAGGCAGGCATCCTGGTGGTCTGCAAGATCTAAAAATTCCCCTTGCTGGCCTGTGATGAAGGAATGCCCCCAGAAGTGAATACCTGTACTTTGGCCGCTAGGATCAGGCTCATGACCCACACGATTAATGGCAATAACCGGTAGGTTGTTGGCTATGCTGTGGCCACGCTGAACCCCAATCCAAGCATCTTTTTGGCGAGTTTGCTCGTCTTGGGTGTCGGTACTATCCCAGCCAATGGCTGTTGGGTAGATCAGAATCTCAGCCCCTTTAAGGGCCATTAAGCGAGCACCTTCTGGGTACCATTGATCCCAACATACCATGACGCCCAGCTTGCCAATGCTGGTTTGAATGGGCTGGTAGCCATCAAGATCACCTGGGGTGAAGTAATATTTCTCGTAAAAACCTGGGTCGTCAGGAATGTGCATTTTGCGATAAAAACCCGCAAGACTGCCGTCACGATCAAATACCAAAGCCGTATTGTGATAAATGCCCGCTGCACGTCGTTCAAAGATCGAGCCCACAATGACGGCGTTGGCTTTTTTGGCTTGCGCACTTAAAAATTGTGCGGTTGGGCCGTCAATCGGCTCGGCTAAATCAAACTTGCTTGGCTCTTGGGTTTGGCAAAAGTAATCGGTGGCGTGAAGCTCTTGCAATACGATTAGGTCGGCACCTTCGCTGCTGGCTTGTTCAATCCACTTTTGTGTGGTGGCAAGAGAAGTGGCTTTATCAGTGGAGCAAGCTTGTTGCACACCAAATGTTCGAATAATACGGCTCATAAGGAAACCCCTGGTTGCAGCTTAGGGCTGGGAATCTGCATGGTTAGGCAATGTAAGCTTCCGTATTGTCGAATGACAACGGAGCAATTAACGGGAATAATTTTATGCTCAGGCAACGCCTTTGTCATGACGCGAATGGCTTCTTCATCCTGTTTAACCCCATAAACAGGCAGTAGTACAGCACCATTAATAAACAGGAAGTTCGCGTACGTGGCAGGCAAGCGCTGCTGCTCGGATTCTTCAAATTGTGGTTCAGGCCAAGGCAGTTCCACTAACTTGTATGGCTCATTATTCACGTTTGAAAAATGAGTGAGCTCTTCTTTCATGGCCTGTAATTCTTCATAGTGAGAATCTTCAGGATCTTGGCAGCCTTGAAAAATGATTTGGTTGTTGGGTGCAAAGCGGGCGAGGGTGTCCACATGGGCATCTGTGTCATCGCCTTCTAAGTCCCCGTGTTTTAACCACAAGAATTTTTTGCTGCCTAAGTGGTCTGATAGGTAGTTTTCAATTTGCGCTTGGTTTAATGATGCATTGCGATTGGTGTTCATTAAACATTGGCGTGTGGTCAGTAAGCAGCCGTTGCCATCACTTTCGATGCTGCCGCCTTCTAAAATGAAGTTCAGGCTTTCCAAGTCATTGCTTGGATACGCATTTTGCTCAAACAAGGTTTTGGTGATTTTGTTATCTAACTGGGCATTAAATTTATTGCCCCACCCATTAAAGATAAAATCGGCAATGGCGAGTTTCCCATCTTTGAAAATAGAAATAGGGCCATGATCTCGTGCCCAGGTATCATTGTTACTGGCCACATAAAAATGACATTGAAAGGGGCTAGCTTTTAGTTTGGGCTGAACGTCGCTGATGATGTCTTCATTGGGCACGCTCAAGATCACGTGTTCATGTTCAAGAATGATGTTGATCAATTGAATGTAAAAAGACTGAATTTCAGGCAGTACCCAGTCCCAGTCGGTATCCGCGTGGGGCCAAGTGAGTTGAATGGCATGTTGCGCATGCCATTCAGCAGGAAAGTATCGTGTCATTAACGTGATCTTTGCGAGTTAAGGGTTACGGTGGACGGTGTGAATCACAAAATTGGATTCAAAATAAACACTAAAATCCGAATAGTCCCAACGGGTAATGGGTGGCTTACCTGTGGTTGGGTGAATTTTCATCGCTTTTCCATATTCGGCTTCAACCGCTTGCATGCTCATGCCTCGTTTAGGGCCATTGGCTTGTTGCTTAATGGTATCTTGCGATAGTGGAATCAAGATTTCTGAGACTTCGGTTTGTTGTTCATTGTTAGTCATCTCAGCAAAGCTATGCGCAGCAGCAAAGCTCAACACTAAGCTGACGCATAAATAGGCTATTTGAGTGAACAATTTCATATTACTAACCATTTCGTTCTTTATCCTTTGATTTTAGCGCCAAAACCACTATAAGACCATTTCATTTACCGCCTGAATTCTTTAGTCTTACGGTTTTTATCGGTGAAGTTCCAGCGAATGCTTAAATCACTCCCCATACTCATTGGTTTGCGTTACACAGGCGCTAAACGGCGCAATCATTTTATTTCGTTTATTTCCGCAATTTCTATGGCAGGCCTAACCTTAGGCGTTGCCGTTTTAATACTCGTGCTTTCGGTCATGAATGGATTTGATCGAGAGTTACGTCAGCGAATTTTGGGTATGGTGCCTCACGCGGCTCTGTATGCAAAGGATGGATTAGAGAATTGGCAAACTTTGGCACAAGAGGTGGCCTCAAAACCGGGTATCACAGGGGTTGCTCCGTTTGTGAATATACAAGGGATGATGAGCCATAAGGGCCGAGTGCAAGGGGTTATGGTAAACGGCATCGAGCCTGAATGGGAACGAGGGGTTTCCATTTTGCCTGATTTCATGAAAGCCGGTGAGTTCGACTCTCTTTTGGGTGGTGAATACCACATTATTCTTGGTGATTTATTGGCAAGAAAACTAGGGGTGACGTTAGGGGAGAAAGTGACCCTGATCATGCCTGAGGCCAGTTTAACCCCAGCTGGGGTTATGCCACGCTTAAAGCGTTTTACCGTAACCGGTGTGTTTTCTGTGGGAGCAGAGCTAGATGCTAATTTTGCATACATCCATATGCAGGATGCCGCGAAATTAGCGCGCATGAAGTACCCAGCTCAAGGCTTGCGCTTACAAACGGAAGATTTATTTCAAGCTCCTCGCATCGCTTGGAATTTAACCTTTGATCTTGACGCCAGTATTACCAGTAGCGACTGGACCCGTACCCACGGGAATTTATTTCAAGCCATTCAAATGGAAAAAACCATGATTGGTTTGTTGCTGCTGATCATTGTGGCGGTGGCGGCGTTTAATATTGTTTCCACCTTGGTGATGGTGGTTACCGATAAACAAGGGGATATTGCGATTCTTAGAACTCTGGGTATGTCACCTGGCAGCATTATGAGAGTGTTTATGGTTCAAGGCTCTATCATTGGTGTGGTGGGAATATTGTTAGGTACCATCTTGGGCATTATTTTAGCGCTCACCGTGACGGACATTATTGCCGGAATTGAACACTTGTTAGGCATTCAATTCTTAAACGCCAATGTGTATTTCATTAGCTATTTGCCATCCGAATTAAAATGGGTGGATGTCTGTATCGTTACCGGTAGTGGTTTATTAATGAGTTTTTTGGCGACCTTGTATCCGGCGTACCGTGCATCAAAAGTAAAACCGGCGGAGGCTTTGCGTTATGACATCTAATAATACGGTTTTACGTTGCGATCAGCTGGTTAAGCAGTATCAAGTGGGGCCTGAGCCCATTCGTGTGCTGGATGAGTTGGAATTTCATCTAAGTGAAGGGGACTGGGTATCCGTCGTGGGTGCTTCTGGCTCGGGTAAAACCACCTTGCTTAACATGTTGGCGGGCTTAGATGTGCCTAGCAGCGGCAAGGTGTTGTGGGGCGAGCAAGACATTAATGAGCTGAGCGAAAAGCAATTGGGTGAGTTGAGAAATCGACACCTGGGTTTTGTGTATCAGTTTCATCACCTGTTGGCAGAATTTAGCGCTTGCGAAAATGTGGCCATGCCTTTGTGGATTCAAGGGGTACAGAAAAAATACGCTCTTGAGCAAGCGCAGGATATGTTGGAGAAAGTGGGCTTAGGCAAGCGTTCGGAGCATAAACC
>JBFEWA010000095.1:0-9196 GCA_041546605.1 Bermanella sp. | reverse complement strand
TTAGTCGGGATTTACTGATATTTGGCTTGAAGCATTTCAAACACGGCGCGAATCCCCATGGCTTCACCGCCCGCTGGACGTCCCGGTAACGCACGGTTATTCCATGCCATGACGTCAAAATGCACCCAAGGGATGTCTTTCTTAACGAAGGCCTCAAGATACAAGGCCGCTGTGATAGCGCCACCAAATGGGCTTGGCACGCTGTTGATCATGTCTGCAATGTCACTCTTGAGCATGTCCTTGTAGGCTTGGTGCAAGGGTAACTGCCAAACTGGGTCTTGGCTTTTAACACTGGCAGACATGAGGGCATTAGCTGTGTCTTGGTCATTGGCAAAAAAGCCAGGTAACTCGGTGCCTAAAGCCACGCGGCAGGCACCGGTTAAGGTGGCGAAATCAATGATTAATTCAGGTTCGTCATTGTTGGCTTCACTTAAAGCGTCGCACAGTACTAAACGGCCTTCGGCGTCTGTGTTGTCGATCTCTACGCTTAAGCCATGACGGGTTTTGATGACATCACCCGGGCGGAAAGCATTATCGGATACCGCATTTTCAACACTTGGAATCATAACGCGTAGGTTAATGGGTAGATTGTGACTCATGATGAGGTGGGCAAGCCCTAGTACATGAGCGGCGCCCCCCATGTCTTTTTTCATGTAGCGCATGGCGGCGCTGGGCTTGATGTCCAAGCCGCCGCTATCAAAACAGACCCCTTTACCAACTAGAGTCACTTTAGGATGTTCAGGGTTGCCCCAGTGCATGTCCAGTAAACGCGGCGCATGACAGCTGGCACGGCCCACTGCGTGAATGGTGGGGTAGTTATGGGTAAGCAGGTCGTCCCCTACAATTTCAGAAAATTGGGCGCCAAATCGTTCGGCCACTTCTTGCATGGTGGCGGACATGTGTTGCGGCATCATGTCGCTGGCAGGGGTGTTGATCATGTCGCGCACTAATGAAACGGCTTCGATGAATTGACGCGCTTGGGTAACCACTTGGTTATCACTAATGGCCAAAATAGGTTGCCCTTGGGTGACGGCTTTGTAGCGATCAAAACGGTAGCTGGCCAAACCAAATGCAATGGCCGCATTTAAAATATGGGGCTGATTGCCTTGCAACGAAAAGGTTTTAGAGGGTAATGATTTGGCAAGATCCGCGCAGGCAAAGAATTCATCCAAATTGTCGCTGACAAAAATGGCGGTTTCCAATTCCCCTTGGTTATTGGGAATCAGGGCTAGGCCTTGTTCTTTAAATTGACTTTGGTTTAACCAAGTTTGTACAAATGCCGATTGTTTTTCTAACCACTGGATGAAATCCCCTTTATTAAAAAGATGAAGAGGGATGCCATTGGTGTCGTGAATGATGACGTTTTGCATAATAAATCCTTAGAACAGTGCCCGCAGTTTATCACGGAGCGACGTATAACCGACATTGCTTTAATTCGATGGGTTTCGCTAACGGGGTACGCACCAGAGATAAAATACCCAATTGGTTGAGTAACGCATCAATACTGCCTATGTCACGGGTGCTGAATTGTTGATAGACCTGTTGAAGGCGCTGCCACATCCAAAGCCCATAGCTTAAATTTAAGCGTTTTGATTGCACCCCGTTGATGCTCAATTGTGTGCTGCCAAAATGCCTTGGTAGTTTGCTGGCATCTGGGTTGTGTATGCACCAGTTTTCAAACGCCTCAATACTGGCTTTGATTAGCGGCACATGGGTTTGGGCCCAAGTTTGTAATAACGGCATTAAGGTAATGGGAAGGCCGCTTTGCTGTATCCATTGTCCATGGGTTTTATTGATGGGGCCGTTTAAGTGTTTGATCCAGCGAATCACGTCTGGGTAGGGTGACAACAGCTTATCCGGAAACGGGTCACGATACAGGTGGGCATAAATGGGGCCGTATAATGAGAAATCCGCCAAGCTCGGGCACGACCCAAATAAGAACGGCTGCAAGGATAAATGCTGGTTAAGGTGATGCAATAGGGTATGGGTGTTGGCTTCTAATGGTTGTTGCATGGTGCCGTTGATGCCCAAAATGGGTAAATAACCGGCCATTTTCTTACCGAACCTTTTACCCAACCAGACTTGAGCGGGTTTCGGAAACTTAGGTAAGGCATTGCGACCAAATTCGCCATAAATAAATTTATGATTTTGCGGGTAATGCCAGCGATAGTGCAGGGCAGCCAAGGGTAGCCATTCGTCACCTAGTAACTCCAATAAGTATGAAGCCATGATTTGCAGAGGGGCTTCAGGGATGATGGAGCGAGAGGCGTATTGTGACTCATAAAAGTCAATGATGGCGCTGCTATCTTGCAGGATGTGCTGGTCATCATACACCACAGGCATGATGATCTGGCCCACGTCTTTTTTGATTTTAAAGTTTAATTGGAACGCACTAGGGTGAATCCACTTTGGGTTCAGCTGCTTATACGTAAGGTAGGAGATAACTTTAGCGGTAAAAGGACTGACTTCCCAACCGTAAACTTGGATATGATTAACCGACATGGTGTGTACTTATTTTATTGCCCATGCCTTAACGTTAGCAGGGCGTTGACACACATGGCAACTATCTGACAGATAAAAAGAAAGTGGCCTAAGCCACTTTCTTTTGTCTTCTTAAGCTGGGGTTACATCTTCAGCTTGTGGGCCTTTCGCACCAGCTGTCACTGTCATGGTAACCTGTTGGCCTTCAGCTAGGGTTTTACGCCCTGACGCATTGATCGCGCTGTAGTGAACAAATACGTCTTTGCCACCTTCTTGCTGAATGAAACCAAATCCTTTTTCGTCGTTGAACCATTTAACGGTTCCGCTAACACGTGACATTTTTTCTACTCTCTTTACAGGCCAACTGGGTTGGCAATTTAACTACTGCTTTTGTGTATTCAAACGTAAAAACAGCATCGCTTTGATTTACATCCTGACGATTCAGGCTGTAAATTACTGATCATATTAGACCCAATTGTGGTGAAATAAAACAAAAAAGTGTGGAATAAAACCACTTTTTAATAACGGGTTTTACAGGATGTAAAACAAGCGGGCATTTTTTAAAATCCATTGCAAAATTATGCCGATTATTGAAAAACTGGTCATAAAATTGCAATGAAATTGCGCTATAGGGCTACTACATATTGCGGCGATATTCACCACCTGCAATATATAAAGCATGACTGATTTGCCCTAGGGAAGCGTGTTTTACAGTTTCCATTAATTGCGCAAAGGTGTTGCCGCGCTTAATGGCGCAATCCTGAAGGGCTTGAATACTTGTTTCCATTTTGTCTTGGTGCTGTTCATGAAACCCTTGGATGTTATTGATTTGTTGATGTTTTTCTTCTTCGCTTGAACGGGCCAGTTCAAGGTTGCCGGAAACATCCTGGCTGTCTTTTCCAAGGAAGGTGTTCACGCCAATAATGGGCAAGCTGCCATCGTGTTTTTTGTGTTCGTAGTACATGGACTCGTCTTGAATCTTACTTCTTTGGTACATGGTATCCATGGCGCCGAGTACGCCGCCGCGCTCAGAAAGGCGATCAAACTCTTGATAAACCGCTTCCTCCACTAAGTCCGTAAGTTGATCAATAAAGTAAGACCCTTGCAGTGGGTTTTCGCACATGTTCATGCCTAACTCTTTATTAATAATCAGCTGAATGGCCACGGCACGGCGAACACTGTCCTCTGTAGGGGTGGTGATGGCTTCATCGAATGCATTGGTGTGCAAACTGTTGCAGTTGTCGAATAGGGCGTACATGGCTTGTAGCGTAGTGCGAATGTCATTGAATTGAATTTCTTGTGCGTGCAAGGAGCGACCCGAGGTTTGAATGTGATACTTTAATTTTTGCGAGCGCTCATTGCCTAGGTAAATATGCTTAATGGCTCGTGACCAAATGCGGCGAGCCACGCGACCGATCACGGCGTATTCTGGGTCCATACCATTACTAAAGAAAAAACTGAGATTAGGGGCAAAGTCATCAATGTGCATGCCGCGGCTTAAGTAATATTCGGCAATGGTAAAGCCATTGGCCAGAGTAAATGCCAATTGGCTAATGGGGTTCGCTCCGGCTTCGGCAATGTGGTATCCGCTAATGGAGACGCTGTAAAAGTTTTGTACCTTATGGTCAATAAAGTATTGCTGAATATCTCCCATCATATGCAGAGCAAATTCGGTGGAGAAAATACAGGTATTTTGCGCTTGGTCTTCTTTTAATATGTCGGCCTGAACGGTACCGCGCACACTGGCTAGGGTGTGTTGTTTAATGCGCTCATAGGTTGGCCCATCGACTAATTCATCGCCGCTAATGCCCAGTAATCCCAAACCTAAGCCATTGTTGCCCTTGGGTAGTTCGCCTTGGTACACAGGGCGAGCTTTGCCTTTATAGAGTTGCTGGATTTTGGTTTGAGCTGCTTCCCATAATTGGTTTTCTTTTAGATATTTTTCAATCTGCTGGTCAATGGCAGCGTTCATAAAAAAGGCAAGAATAATAGGCGCAGGGCCATTGATGGTCATGGAGACGGAAGTACGTGGATCGCATAAATCAAATCCACTGTAGAGCTTTTTCATGTCATCCACACTGGCGATACTCACGCCAGAATTGCCGACCTTGCCATAAATATCCGGACGCGCAGCGGGGTTTTCACCGTACAAGGTGACGCTATCAAACGCGGTGGACAAGCGCGGAGCATCTTGGCCTTCACTTAAATAATGAAAACGGCGATTGGTGCGCTCTGGCGTGCCTTCACCGGCAAACATGCGAATAGGGTCTTCTCCTTCACGGCGATAAGGAAACACGCCTGCGGTAAAAGGGTAGTGGCCGGGTAAGTTTTCTTTGCCTAAAAACAATACCCAATTGCCCCAGTTGTTGTCTTGTGGCGCGGCCACTTTGCAAATGTCTAACTGGCTCAGGCTTTTCTTGTAATTGTCACCCTTGAGGAGGTTATCTCTCACCTGATATTCGTATTGCTCGACGGTGACCCCTTGGCGTTTTTCTGGCCAGGCTTTTAGTTGGGCTAATAAATCGGTATCTAATTGAGTAAGGTGGCTTTGATAGCGCTGGCGTAATAGTGTGAATTCAGAAGTTGAATTTACGTCTTGCTCTGGAAAGTATTCAAATGGGTTAGGCAAATTAGGATCGTTTAACTCTGCTAAGGCTTCATAGCAATGCTGAGCTTTTTGTGCACTTTGACTTTGTTGTGACAGCCAGGCTTCTTGTTTGCGGCCGTTATCGGCAATTTCAGATAAATAGCGCGTGCGATTGCCCGGAATAATGGCACTGCCTTTAGGCATGGTCGCGCAGAAATGACCTTGGTATTTGGCATGGTCAGCAAAGTGGGGGTTTAAGGTTTGTAACTTTTGCACGACAGATTCAAAAAACCAATTCACACCGCCATCATTAAATTGGCTGGCAATGCAGGGATAAACCGGTAGATCATCATCGGCCAGTGAAAACTCATTATGGTTGCGGCGCCATTGTTTACGCACGTCGCGCAATGCATCTTGGCTGCCAGATTTTTCAAATTTGTTGATTACGATGCAATCGGCAAAATCCAGCATGTCGATTTTTTCTAATTGGCTGGCGGCACCAAATTCACTGGTCATGACATAGGTAGACAGATCCACATAGTCCACAATTTCGCTATCACTTTGGCCAATGCCTGCGGTTTCCACAATCACAAGATCCACGCCTGAGCTTTTCAGAAACGCAATGGCGTCGGCTAGCATGGCATTGGTGGCGGCGTGTTGTCGACGTGTGGCCATGGAGCGCATAAACAATTGAGAGTGACGCAAGCTATTCATGCGAATGCGATCCCCCAATAGGGCACCACCGGTACGGCGACGGGTTGGGTCCACGGCTAATACAGCAATTTTGATCTGGGGAAGATATTGGCAAAAGCGATTCAGTAGTTCATCGGTTAAACTGGATTTTCCCGCGCCTCCTGTGCCTGTGATACCCATAACCGGTGCTTGATTTTGTTGCTGCCAGTGATGACGTAATTGTTTAAGAGATGCTTCGGACAACGCATCATCTTCTAACGCGCTGAGCATGCGAGCCATGTCTAAATGGCTGTTAATGGTTTCATCGGGCGGAATAAATTTGCGACGTTTTTGTGCTCGTTCAACCACATCCTCAATCATGCCGAGCAAACCCATTTTCATACCATCATTGGGATGATAAATACGCTCAACGCCGTAGGCGTGTAAGGCGTTAATTTCTTCTGGGGTAATGGTGCCGCCACCGCCACCAAATACGGCAATGTGTTCGGCGTTTTCGGCTTTTAAGCGATCAATCAAATATTGAAAATATTCTGTGTGCCCACCTTGGTAGGAACTGATGCAAATGGCATCGGCATCTTCTTGTATGGCCGCACTCACTAAATCGTCCACGCTGCGATTATGGCCAAGGTGTATGACTTCGACGCCTTTGTCTTGAATTAAACGACGCATGATGTTGATGGCGGCGTCGTGTCCGTCGAATAGGCTGGCAGCTGTCACAAATCGCAATGGTTGATCAGTCATAAACGGTACCCATAACACTCAAGCCAAAGGGTTAAGTGTGCATCTTATTTTTATTATTGATGTTTTCAGTCTAGACCTAACTGCGAAGGGGAAAAAGGGCCAATTGGGCCCTAAGGGCATTTAGAAGCAAAGGGTCACTTTATTTGGAAGAAAAGGTCATAATAAATTGGGTGCAGTGATTAAGCGGTTATGAAGAACAGCTAATTTCCAAGGTTTTACCCCAGTCCGGCGGTAGTTTTGCGTAGTCATCAAACTCTATTTGTTCATCGAAGGGTTTACTTAAAATAGTGTGTAGGGTTTGCACGGGGGCGTAATTGCCTTGTTGGGCAGCGGTGATGGCTTCTTGTGCTAAATAATTTCGCAGAATGTATTTGGGGTTAATGGCATTCATGCGTTCAATGCGTTGGGTATCTGCGTCGCTATATAGAGCTTGGCCGTTTTCTTTTAAACAGTTTTCATAAGCTGTCAACCAGTGATCAAAGGCTGTGATGTCTAGGCACAGGTTGCGTAAGGTTTGTTGAGTTTCCGGGATATGAATATGCGCCAGCTGACGAAAGAAGTATGTGTAATCTAATTTACACTGGCGCATCATTTCAAGGGTATGGCCAATCATGCTTTGGGCCGATTCAGAGTTCTCAAGTAAGCCAATTTTTTGCGTCATTAAATCGTAATAGGCTTGCTCAAATTGTTTTGGGAAGCTTTCTAGTACAGGTACCAATAAATCTTTTTCTACCAATGGCAACAAGGCTTGCGCCAGTACAGCAAGATTCCAGTTGGCGATGTCCGGTTGTTGGTTAAACGCATAGCGCCCTTGATGATCACTGTGATTGCAAATGAAAGCCGGATCGTAATCATCTAAGAAAGCGAACGGTCCAAAATCAAAGGTATCGCCGAGGATCGACATGTTGTCTGTGTTCATCACCCCATGGTTAAACCCAAAGGCTTGCCACTTGGCCATGAGCTGAGCGGTTCTGGTGAGCACTTCTTGATAAAAATCTCGATAAATATTGTCCGTGGTGTTCAGCAATAATGAGGGGAAGTGATGCTGAATCACATGATCACATAAGGTTTTCAGTAAGTCGGTTTGCCCTGTAAAAGAACAGTACTCAAAATGGCCAAAGCGGATGTGGGTTTTCGCCACGCGTAAAATGGTAGCGCCGGTTTCTGCGGTTTCACGATAAACCGGTGACGCGCTGTCGATGACGCATAAGGCGCGAGTAGTGGGAATGCCTAAGGCTGCCATGGCTTCGCTGCATAAAAATTCACGAATGCTGGAGCGTAACACTGCGCGACCATCCCCTTGGCGAGAATAGGGGGTCATGCCGGCGCCTTTTAAATGCAAATCCCAAGTAGTGTGTTGGTGCTGCACTTGGGTGAGTAATAAACCACGACCATCCCCTAAATCTGGGTTGTAATAACCAAATTGATGGCCTGTGTATTTCATGGCAAGTGGTTGCCAAGTGCTTAAAATACTTTGTCCAGAAAGCAATTTTAAACTGGTATCCTCGTTTAAAGTGCTTGGGTCTAAATCAATAAGTGCGGCACAGGCATCGCTGCTGACCACTAATTTTGGGTCAGCCAAACCTTGCGGTTGCACAAAACTATATAAAGCAGAAGGCAGGGTTTGGAATGTTTGAACGTAATTCAGTTCTAGCCAGTTTTTCATAATTCTCTCTAGGCAAGCTTTAAGGCTTGCGCTTTGATGCAAGGTGGCCGCTGTACAGCACGAGAAAGATGCCACCTAAAATGCCGCTGCTGGCCATGATAAAGACCATGGTAACGCTTTCTGCATTCCAAATTAAACCACCAATGGCAGCGAATACCGGAACGCTGAGTTGCATGACGCCAGCGCTTAGGCTGCTAAATGAGGGTAATACTCGATACCACAGCCAATAACCTAAGCCAGAGGTAATGGCACCGGAGGCAATGGCGAGCCAAATCCCTTGAGCAGAAAGGTGTAAAGGGTGTTGCCAAAAATAAAGCGGCAGTAATAACAGGACAAACACCAGACTGAATAGAAAGTTTTGCGCCGTATCCAATTGCGGATGGGCGCTGTGCTTACCTGCCAAGGTGTATCCGGCCCAAGCTATGCCAGCCACGATCATGAGCACGCTGCCATGTAAGTCTGGGCGTGAGGCACTGGGGCCGACCCAAGCGATAAAACTGCCTAAGGCTAAGGCCAAGCCCAATAATTCTAACCAAGCACTGCGACGACCTTGAATATATTGAGTGGTTAGCATGGTTAATTGCACGGTGACAAATAACAGCAGAGCCCCGGCGGCGGTGTCCAATAAAACGTAGGCAAAAGAAAAACAGGCGGCGTACGTAAATAAGTAAGCGGACTGCTGTATGCGCAAGAAAGAGGGGCGCTTAAACACCAAGAATGAGCGCGTTTGCAGGGTGATGAGTACACATAAAATCAGAGCACCACTGATTAAGCGTAGAATGGTAAAACTATTGGGATCAATGGCGCCGTCTTGTAGGGCAAGGCGACATAACACGCTGTTGCCGGCAAAGGCGAATAAGGCAAACAGGGTTTGTGCGGCCAACCAAAAAGGCGACATATTAGTCGCCTTTATTGGCATTTTTTAGCAGTTCTTTTAATTCTTGTGCCTTTTTAGGATCGCTCATGGCCTGTTTAATTTTTTCGCGGGCCGCGTTGGCGCGATCGTATTCTTGTTTGCAGCATTCTTC
>JBFEWA010000282.1:0-4494 GCA_041546605.1 Bermanella sp. | reverse complement strand
GGCCAATTAAAGGCACGGCCATGCACGATCAAAATCTTTTGTTGCTCCAATAAATCCAACACCATTTTCTCATCGTTTTTGATATTGAATTTTTTCTGATCCATTTTCACAAAACTATAAAGAGCGCCTTCAGGTTTGGTACAGCTCAGGCCTGGAATATCGTTGATCATGTCATACGCTGTATTGCGTTGCTCATAAATACGACCACCAGGGCGAATTAAATCATTGATGCTTTGATAACCCCCTAGCGCCGTTTGAATGGCGTACTGAGCAGGCACGTTTGCACATAAGCGCATGCTGGCCAGCATGTCTAGGCCTTCTAAATAGTCTTTGGCTTTATGCTTGGCACCGGATACCACCAACCAGCCGCTTCTAAAGCCGGCTAAGCGGTAGGTTTTGGATAAACCGTTGAAGGTGATGATTAATAGGTCATCTGCCAACGAAGCGGTGGAGACGTGTTCCACCTCATCAAAAATAATCTTGTCGTAGATTTCATCGGAAAACACCACGAGCTTGTGTTGGCGAGCCACTTCTAGCATCTCTAGTAACACTTCTTTCGGGTACAGCGCACCGGTTGGGTTGTTAGGGTTGATTAACACTAACGCCTTGGTGTTTGGGGTGATCTTTTTCTTGATGTCATCGATGTCTGGGTACCAGTTGGATGCTTCATCGCAACGGTAATGCACTGGGGTGCCACCGGCTAGGCTGGCAGCGCCTGTCCATAGGGGATAATCCGGGGCTGGAATTAAGATTTCATCGCCATTGTTAATCAGACCTTGTAAGGCCATTACGATCAGCTCGCTGACGCCGTTGCCAAGGTAGATGTCTTCGATCTCGACTCCTTGGATATCTTTTTGCTGGCAATACTGCATGACGGCTTTACGGGCAGAATAAACCCCTTTACTGTCACTATAACCTTGGGCATTTGGCAGTTGATGAATCACATCTTGCAGAATTTCATCTGGTGCGTTTAATTCAAACGGGGCCGGGTTGCCGATATTGAGCTTTAAGATACGATGACCTTCGTCTTCCATGCGTTTGGCGGCGGCGAGTACGGGTCCGCGAATATCGTAAAAGACGTTGGCAAGCTTGTTAGATTTATGCAATTCGTGCATGAATGACCCCGGTGCTGCATGATTCGTTGAGGCAGCATTAGACGTAAAAAGAGGTGCGATAATACCTAGCTTTTGCCAAGGCTCCAATCTTTACAATAGGCTTTCTTATTGAAAACAGTGACATTTTTAGGTGATTAAATGGAAAAGATAACAAAAACGCCACAGCAATGGCGAGATCAACTAGATGAAGAAACCTATCGCATTACACGAGAAAAGGGTACCGAGAGGGCGTTTACCGGCGTCCTTTATAATAATCACAAAGACGGAATTTATAAGTGCGTGTGTTGCGGTGAGCCTTTATTTGAATCCGAAGCGAAATACGACAGTGGTTCAGGCTGGCCAAGTTTCTATGAACCTGTGTCGCCGAGCATCATTGAAGAGCATGCCGATAGCAGCCTTATGATGCAAAGGGTAGAAATTGTATGTGCCCGTTGTGATAGCCATCTAGGGCATGTGTTTCCAGATGGCCCGGCTCCCACAGGCCTGAGATATTGTGTGAATAGTGCATCCTTGGCATTTGAAGAGAAAAAATGAAAGATTTTCACTGGATATTAGAGCGGGCGGAGTCCCTTAAAGGGGCTAAATTCAAGCGGCTATTGCCGCAGCCCTTGTCTGCTAACGAGTTAATGGCTCGGGACGATGCTTTTTATTTATCCCTTATGGGCCTGCGCATCTTTCGAGCCGGCTTAAAACACAGTGTGGTGGATGAGAAGTGGCCCATGTTCGAGCAGGTCTTTAAAGGTTTTCAGCCTGCCTATGTGGCGGCCTTGAGCGATGAGGCCTTAGAGCAGCACATGCTGCAACCGGGTTTGATCAAACACTGGGGCAAAATGAAAGCCTTGAGAACCAATGCCGCCTGGTTATTAGAATTAAGGCGAGAACAGGGCGGTTTTGGTGAGTACATCGCCAATTGGCCGGTTACGGATATTGTGAGTCTGTGGCTAGAGATGAAAAAGAAAGGGGCTCAACTGGGCGGGCGCAGCGCTCAAGCGGTTTTGCGCATGGCTGGAAAGGATACATTCATGCTCAGCCAAGATGTCATGGTGCAATTACGGGCACAAGGCATAGTGGATAGGGTAGAAGACAGTACTGCCAAGCGGGACCTGCTGGCCATACAGGAGGCCTTTAATGTTTGGCATGAGCAATCAGGCTGGCCCATGAGCCATATATCTCGCATGCTGTCCTTCACTTAAATGCGAAAAGCCTGATTATTTAGTAGACAGATGGGGGTTCATTGGTTAAATTAATTGTGCGCTATTCAATTTATGTAAATATAAATTCGAGAGGAGGATTGATATGTCTATTTATGACTTCCAAGCACAGGATATTCAGGGTAACGAGCGAGCATTATCGGAATTCAAAGGTAAGGTCTTACTTATTGTGAATACGGCCAGTAAGTGCGGTTTTACGCCGCAATTTGAAGGCCTAGAAACGATGTATAAAAACCTGCATGAGAAAGGCCTTGAGGTGTTGGGCTTCCCTTGTAATCAATTTGCTCAGCAGGATAAGGGCAGTGACACTGAAATTGCTGGTTTCTGTATGAAAAACTATGGTGTGAGCTTTCCGATGTTTTCAAAAATCGAAGTCAATGGCGATAACGCACACCCGCTTTACCAATACTTGAAAAAAGAAGCCCGCGGTATTTTGGGTACCCAAAAGATCAAATGGAACTTCACTAAGTTTTTAGTGAATCAACAAGGTGAAGTGGTCAAACGTTTTGCGCCCACCACAAAACCAGAGGACATAACCAAGCACGTTGAAGCATTATTATCCGCTTAAGCGAGTGTGATAATTGACCCTTGATCTCTGAGAGGGTAATTTGCCAATCTAACCTTGGAAACAAAGAGGCATTATGGATAAGTCAGCAGATGAGTTACTTAAGTTAGACAACCAGCTGTGCTTTCAGCTGTACAGCGCGTCTCGCTTGCTAACCAAGATTTATCAGCCTCTTTTAAAACCCATGGATCTGACTTACCCGCAGTACTTGGTGATGCTGGTATTGTGGGAAGTTCCCATAGGTCATCGCTTCACTGTGACCCAATTAGGGGAGCGCCTTAAGTTAGACAGTGGTACTTTGACGCCTTTATTAAAGCGTTTGGAAGCTAAGCGCTTCATACAGCGTCAGCGCAGCCATGATGATGAGCGCCAAGTGTTGGTGAGGTTGACCGCACTGGGAGAGTCGTTAAAGCAGCAAGCCAAGCGAGTACCGGAAAAGCTTTTATGCGAAGCGGGTGCTAAACCTGAGGATGTGGTGGTGATGCGAGAGATGCTGAAACAGTTATTGTCAGCCTTACCGGATCAATCGTAGATATTCTTTTTGCTTTCCCAAGCTTCGTCTTCTTGAATTTTATCAACGCCTGAGGCCAGTTTATTGGCCGATGCCTCATTTGCTCGTCTGCGTTCAGCCATGAGTTTTTTCTCTATGTCTTTGATGCGCTTTTCCACATCATCCTTCAATTCTACTAAATACTTCTTGATAGGACTTTTGATGATTAGCCCTAGAGTGACCTTGAATTTACCCAGGGCAGGGCGCAGTTTCTTATTTCGATAGCTGTCCATGGCAAGGTAATAATTCATATCGATGACAGTGCGCTGCATGGCGGTTTTTAAATTTTTCACCACTCGTGTGCCATGTGCTTTGGGGATTAACCCAGCTTTGACGGACTTAATGATTTGATCATGCAGGAATTTCACCATTTGGCGAATCTCATGGGCTTTGTCTGGGTGGTCGATTTTGCCACGCTTTTTCAGGCGTTTAACACTGTCGTCTTTTGCCTCAAGGGTTTTTTCAAGCTGCATCTCCATTTCGTGATAAAGGGCAATTAGTGTTTGGTTTTCTTGGCCTATCTCCAGTACCTTGGCAATGAGTTGCATGGTGCGTTTGAGCACAAAGATGCGAGTAGGGATGTCAAAGTAGACGCCCGGGATCACAGCCATAGCATTTTGCATGCGCCTAAGATCATCATGTAGGTCCACTAGCTCGCGGGCCTTCTCAATCCGGCGCTTATCTATGTAGCCTTTTACGAAGATGCTGCACACCAGTGTGACTACAAGCAGCGTCCCGATGATGAAGAGTGAATCCATTGCTGTATCATTCGTCCTTTCGATATATTCAGTGTAGACCGTATTTTCAAAGTTTTTTATGAGAAAAAACTTGACGCATTTCAATAAGATACATAGAATGCGCGCCACATCAGACGTGACTGACGTCTTTTGTATAGTGTCCCGTTCGTCTAGAGGCCTAGGACACCGCCCTTTCACGGCGGTAACAGGGGTTCGACTCCCCTACGGGATACCATTTCCTTACAGTGTAAGGATGTTAGAGAAGTGAAAGTCTCTAATGTTGCGGGAATAGCTCAGTTGGTAGAGCACAACCTTG
>JBFEWA010000464.1:0-2007 GCA_041546605.1 Bermanella sp. | reverse complement strand
CATGTCGGCAAAAAAGATTTTGAAAAACAACCAACCTAGAGCGGCCATGGTAAACGGTTTGATCAACCAATTAATCACTAGCGTCAGCACCAAGCCTTTTGGTTTTTTGCCTACGTCTTTGATGGAGGAAAAATCCACCTGCACCATCATTGGGTACACCATCAACCAAATCAGTACGGCGATTAAGATATTAACGTGGGCGATTTCCCACTTGGCAATCACCTCAAATACTCCTGGCATGATGCTGCCAAGAATCACACCGGCTACTATGCCTAAACCTACCCACACGGATAAGTAACGTTCAAAAATTCCCATTGATTTCTCCAAACTTAAATTGAATAACGGTGTGATTAACCCTGTGCACCCAGTTTCACCAGCTCTGCTTTTAAGGCATCACCGGATAGGTTATCTAGGTCTAATTCTAGAATTTTGTGGATGCGGTATTTGATTTCATTAATGCAGGTTAAAAACGCAGCTTTGATTTGCTCGTCACTGCCTTGCACTTTCGATGGATCTTCCAAACCCCAATGCAACTTAATGCTTTTGCCAAACCATACTGGGCAGGTTTCACCAGCGGCGCTGTCACACACGGTTACGACAACGTCTGGGGCAAAACTTTCAAGCTCATCCCAGCTTTGGCTTTGTAAGCCTTCTGTTGCAATGCCTTGCTCTTGTAAATACTTAATAGACAACGGGTGAACTTCGCCCACAGGTTGGCTGCCGGCACTGGCCGCTTGTAAACGGGCATCCCCTGCGTCGTTGGCAATGGCCTCAGACAAAATGCTGCGGCAACGGTTATGGGTACAAATGAATAATATTTTCATAGTCGTCTCTTTTTAAATTCCATTAACAGCAGGCCGGTTTGCGGTTGGCTTCGTCCACCAGTTGCAAACGGGTTTGTAAGGTTTTGAGTCGGGCTTCACTGGCCAATACCGCTTGGCACACAATGGTGGTTGCCCACTCGGGTAGATCATCATGCACGCGATAAAACACCCATTGACCGGATTTGCGCACATCCAATAACTGGCATTCACGCAGGCTAGCTAGGTGTCGGCTGATTTTGGGTTGGCTTTCTTCTAAGGCATCCACCAGCTCCCCCACGCACAGCTCGCCTTGGTTTTGAATCAAGACCAGAATACCCAGACGGGTATCATCGCTTAAGCATTTAAATAGATTTAGTGGCGTCATCATTTCACCCTTGTATATGCGGCGAATCATATATACGGTTAAACAGATATACAAGTGAGGATTTGTAACCCAAGCTGGGCAAATATGAGGGCCGCACAATTTTTGTATGCTTTTTGTTATGACGACTAAGAGATATGGCTAAACCTCCCACAAACTGGGCAAATATGAGAGCCGCGCAATTTTTGTATCCTTTTTGCTATGACCACTAAGAGATATGGAAAAATGCCCCCCAAACTGGGATAATGCGCGCAATTTTTGTGCATCTACACATTGGGCCGCCTGCACGGGTGGGCTCACGTTCTGAATTCAAGGTCCCTATGAAACAACAGCTGATCAGTCTCATCGAAGACACCCTATCTGCATTAAAAGATGCAGGTAAGCTTCCGGCGGATGCCGCCCCTAAAGTGATGATAGAAAACACCAAGGATAAAGCCCACGGTGACTATGCTTCTAACATTGCCATGGCCAGTGCCAAATTAGCCGGCATGAAGCCACGAGACTGGGCTGAAGAAATCATCAACGCCCTACCTGCCAGCCCTATTTTGAACAAAGCCGAAATCGCAGGCCCTGGCTTTATTAACTTCTTTGTAACCGAAGCCGCCAGCTTTGCCATTGTGGACACCATCTTTAATCAAGCCGATAAGTTTGGTCATAACGATTCTGGTAAAGGGCAAAAAGTACAGGTGGAATTCGTATCCGCCAACCCAACTGGCCCATTGCACGTGGGTCATGGTCGTGGCGCTGCTGTGGGTGATTGCATCTGCCGCTTGTTAGACGCCAACGGTTGGGATGTAACCCGCGAGTTTTACTACAACGATG
>JBFEWA010000231.1:0-5565 GCA_041546605.1 Bermanella sp. | reverse complement strand
TTGAGAAATGGGCTCAATGGGCAGGCGCTGCACTTTGGATCGATAACTGTAACGACTGATGCGCGCCACGTCACTATCAATTACATAACGAATACCCGGTACGGTTAACGAGGTTTCCGCCACGTTGGTGGCCAAGATGATGCGGCGCTTGCCACCACTGGGGTTAAATATTTTATTTTGTTCAGCAGAATTTAGGCGAGCATAAAGAGGTAAAATTTCGCTGTGTTTTAAATTGGCCTTTTTAAGCTCCAGCGCCGCTTCTCGAATCTCGCGCTCACCACTTAAGAAAATGAGCACGTCGCCAATTTGTCCGCGCTGACTGTCCTCTAAGGCAAGCTCTTCCACCGCATCCACGATGCCTTGATATAAATCCCCTTCTTTTTCTTCCCCTTCATCATCTAAATTGATCAATGGACGATAACGGGTTTCCACCGGAAAGGTGCGACCGGAAACTTGGATCACAGGTGCGTTGTCAAAATGTTTCGAGAAACGCTCTACATCTATGGTGGCCGAGGTGATGATGACTTTTAAATCAGGGCGTTTGGGGAGTAACTGCTTTAAATACCCCAAGAGAAAATCGATGTTTAAGCTGCGCTCATGGGCTTCATCTATGATGATGACTTGGTATTTATTTAAGAAGCGATCATTTTGCGTTTCTGCCAGCAAAATACCGTCTGTCATTAACTTCACAAGAGTTTGCGGCGTACTTTGGTCACTGAAACGAATTTGGTAACCGATCTCTTCACCTAATGGTACTTTCACTTCTTGTGCAATACGCTGGGCAACGGATCGCGCAGCGATACGACGAGGCTGGGTATGGGCAATCATGCCGTATTGAGCTAAACCCAATTCTAGGCAGATTTTAGGGATTTGCGTGGTTTTACCTGAGCCCGTTTCCCCTGCAATCACCACCACTTGATTGTCTTTAATGGCAGTGGCAATTTCATCTCGTTTTAAACTAACTGGCAACGAGTCATCATAGGTAATATCTGTCACTGCCAAGCCGCGTTTTTGTGCTTGTTCGCAACTTTTCACCAACTGTGACTGTAGCTTCTCAATAGATTGATCGACGGGACGCTTTTCTTTGATGCGGCTTTTGATCTGAGATAATTGACGAGAAAAGCCAAATCTCTTTTGAATCATACATTGTGAAAGCAGTTGCTCTAACTGAGCGATGTCATTGGCCACAGATACAAACTCATACTAATTAAACGCAAAACGCCCTCATGTGAGGGCGTTTTATTTTATGCCAAATCAATGAGATTAGGCAGTTTCTTCATCACGTAATTCGCGACGTAAGATTTTACCAACGTTGGTTTTAGGTAGTTCATCACGGAACTCAACCATTTTAGGTACTTTATAAGCAGTTAGACGCTCACGGCAGAAATCCGTTACTTCTTTACCGGTTAGGGCTGGGTTATTAGACACAGCAAAGATTTTCACTTGCTCGCCTGTTACTTCATCTGGAATACCCACAGCCGCACATTCAACGATGTCTGGGTGGCTAGAAACCACATCTTCGATTTCGTTTGGATACACGTTAAAGCCAGAAACGATGATCATGTCTTTTTTACGGTCAACAATCTTCATGTAGCCGTTTTCAAGGATCATGGCCATGTCGCCCGTTTTCAACCAACCATCTTCAGTGATGGTTTCTGCGGTTGCTTCAGGACGCTGCCAGTAACCTTTCATCACCTGAGGACCTTTCACACAAAGCTCACCGGCTTCACCCACTGGCAGCTCGTTGCCGTCTTCATCAATCACTTTACATAGAGTGCTTGATACCGGCATACCAATAGTGCCTAGCTGAGTGTGACCCGGCGGGTTGAAAGATGCGATTGGAGACGTTTCTGTCATGCCGTAGCCTTCAGATACTTCACAACCAGTTACTTCGGCCCATTTGTCAGCTGCACTCTTAGTTAGCGCCATACCACCAGAGATGGTTAGTTGTAGATGGCTGAAATCCAATGCACGGAAATCTTCGTTATTACAAAGACCAACGAACAAGGTATTCAAACCTAAGAATGCGTTGAAGTCCCACTTTTTCAGTTCTTTAATGAAACCAGGTAGATCACGTGGATTTGGAATTAGGATGTTATGGTTACCGGTTTCCATCAATACCATGCAGTTCACAGTGAATGCATAGATGTGGTAAAGCGGTAGCGGAGCGATTACTACTTTAGAGCCTTCATCTTTACCAGACTTGTTCAGACCCAACATGAACAGTGGGTGCGCCTGACACATGTTTGCCACGATATTGCGGTTAGTTAGCATGGCGCCTTTAGCAACACCAGTAGTACCACCTGTGTACTGAAGCACACAAATATCTTCTGGAGCAGCGTCTGTTGGGGTATAGCTTGATTTTGCACCGGCTTTTAGAGCATCTAGCAGCTTAACATGGCCAGGAATCGTGTAAGGCTCAACTTCTTTACGTACGTTTTTGATCACGAAATTCACTAGAGCACGCTTAACTGGGCTACACATGTCACCCGCTTGTGTCACGATCACAGTTTCGATTTGCGTCTTAGGTACCACGCGGCTCGCTTTTCCTGCCATTTGCGCCAATACGACCAAGGCTTTTGCACCTGAATCATTGAATTGGTGCTCCATTTCACGCTCAGTGTATAAAGGATTGGTGTTTACCACGATCAAACCCGCACGCATAGCGCCGAACACCACCACAGGGTATTGCAGCAAGTTAGGCAATTGCACCGCAATGCGATCGCCTTTTTGCAGGCCTGTGTTATTTTGCAAATAAGCCGCGAAATCCGCAGATAAGCGATCCACATCACCATAAGTCAGCGTTTTACCTAAAGCGGTAAACGCAGGACGGTCAGCAAACTTTTTTACACTCTGATTGAAAACATCGACCACGTTTTTATATTGATCAACATCTACCGTTGCAGGTACACCTTCAGGGTATTTGTCGCTAAAGAAATTCTCGTTCATACCGCCTCCGCCTAATTCAGTTGGGCTATCATTTTTATTAGATATTGTATGTTTTACATACAGCAGAAATTTGGATAGTTGGGCAGACTACCAGTTTTACAAACGCTCGCAAAGTCCCAATATAACTACTCGTAGGTATCTGGTTATTTTATGAACGTAAATTCACGAATTTCACAGTTTCGTGGTAGTTTTAAAGGAATTCATCCCTGTAGACGATAGCTCAACGGAAGAAAGTGGTTACAATTCCTTAATAACTATAAAGATCTAGGATTCACCATGCAGTCTCGCTACTTAACCGCAGAAGACGGATATCAAATTGAAGTATTTACCTGGCCAAATGAACATGCCAAAGCTTGGGTTCACATCCTCCATGGCATGGCCGAGCACGCTAGTCGCTATGATGAATTCGCCCAAGCCCTAGTTCAGGCAGGTTACGCGGTGATTGCCCACAACCATAGAGGCCATGGCAATAGCCCCACGGCACAAATTGGATTGTATGCAGAACAGGGGGGCTGGAACAAAGTCCTTAACGATATCGACGTGGTGCGTAACAGCATTACAGGTGATCTGCCTTATATTATGTTTGCTCATAGTATGGGCACGTTTATCACTCAGGCTTATCTCATTAAACAGCCAAAGCCGATACAAGGCCTCATTTTGTCCGGCTCCAACCTGCAACCTCTGCCTCTTGTTAAAGCGGGCAAAGTGGTGGCTAAAATTGAAAGGTGGCGCAAAGGCGCTTTGGCCCCAAGCCCAATTCTGCAGTTTTTATCTTTTGGCTCATTTAATAACGCATTCAAACCTAACCGCACAGACTTTGATTGGCTCAGCCGAGATGAGCAGCAAGTAGACAAGTACATTAACGACCCCCTTTGCGGATTTGATTGTCACACCCAGCTTTGGATTGACCTCTTTAATGGCTTAATCCACGTTTACGATAAAGGCTCCATTGAGCGCATCCAATCCAATCTCCCTATTCTCATTTTTGGTGGCGATAAAGATCCGGTTGGTGAAATGGGGAAAGGCTTACCTAAACTGGCAAAACGTTATGAGCAGGCAGGACAAAGTAACGTCACATTAAAACTGTATGAAGACGGTCGCCATGAGATGCTCAATGAAACCAACAAACAAGAGGTGATTAGCGACGTGCTTCATTGGCTGAGCCAACTTTAAAAGGGAAAGAAAAAGGCAGAACAAAAAAAGCCGAGCAAGTTGCTCGGCTTTTTTATGTGATGCTTATGGGGCAAATGTGAGTGGGTACTCAAATTTATCCGCTTTACTGGCTGCATCAAATGCCAGCATTTTACAAGTAAGGGCAATACGTTTTATGACTTTGTCATCCTGTAAATCACTGGACTTCACGTTACAGTCATTTACTTCACCAGACGCCGCCACTTCTATTCCTAGAGTAACCGTACCCTGTAACACTGGGTTGCTGCGCAAGGCTTTACGATATATGCGATCGAAGCGTGATTTGTTTTGCTCAAACACTCGACGAATTTGCATTTGTGTACGCGTCATACCCGCCACTTTCGTATCGGCAACGTCTTCCACCAATGCCTCTTTAGCAACGGCTTTGACCTCTGTAGTATCACGTTGAGCCACCGCCAGATTTTGCGCACCGGTATCACGAGTCAACTGGGTTTCATCAATACCACCAATACGATCCACCGCAGCTTGATCCACCACCGAACCCACCGCCGTGGCAGCCGCCCCAGCATTGGTTAGCGCAGAGCTATCCACTGCCAAAGTAGACATATCCACCATGTTTTTCATATCCGCAAGATCATTTGAGAAATTAGAAATCAGTTTTTTCGCTTTCTCTTTTGCAGCTTTGATACGCTCTGGTGTGCGTTCTTTCTTAGCCACTGGCTTGGGTTTTGGCTTAGGTTTAGGCGCAGCCACAGGTTTTGGCTTGGGTTTCACCGCTTCTACTTTTTTCGGCTCAACCTTTTTCTCCACCGGCTTTTCTACCTTTTTCTCAACCTTAGGTACAGGCTTTGGCTTAGGCGCTTCTTTTTTACGTTTGATTACTTTTGCTAACTGCGGCGGGAGCTTTTCTAAGTTCTCACGCTTTAGCTCTGGCAAAGTAATATTCGGCACCAATACCCCTAAAATTAAGGTCACGCTTAAAAGAGCAATTAATACCTTATGGAATAATCGCTCTTGTTTACTATCAGACCAAGGCAGCTGTGGACTGCGAAATGCTAAACTACTCATTACGCCTCCTTACTGTCTTTTTTCTGAACCGCTAACGATATCTGCGTGTACTTAGCTTTCTGGCACGTAGCCATAATGCGCTTCAACACTTTATACGGAATGCCTTGGTCACCCATAATCGTAATAGGTCGACCTAATTCTTCCTCTTGTGCGGTGGCTTGTGTTCTTGAAGCTAAATATTCCAATTCTTTTTGTAAGCTTGGAATCAACTCGGCTTCCGGTTTCATTGCCAATACATCTTGTACCGAAGCAATTGGACGACCTTGCACCACAATATCGTCTTTGCTCACCATAAGGTTAATGGTGTTTTTAGGTTGCGCCTCAGCAACGCTGTCGGGCAGCTTAATGCTGTCATTACTCATAACTTCCACATCACTTTGGTTCATCATTAAGAAG
>JBFEWA010000253.1:0-4929 GCA_041546605.1 Bermanella sp. | reverse complement strand
CAAACCGGTATCCCCTGAATAAAGGTATGTTTAATGGTAACGGGCTCAGCGCATAAGATTGGCGCCAATAATGGCGAGTGCACACCTGCCATTCTAGGTTGGTCAATATCGTACAGCACAATATCGGCCGCTTTGCCCACACCAATTTGCCCTGTGTTATCAAGACCTAATAAACGCGCCCCATTTTCACTACCCCACTTAATGACTTGCTCTGCCTGCGTGGCTGCTGGGCCGTGCTGAGTTCGGTGAATCAACCAAGCAAGGTTTAACTCTTGAATCATGGAACCTGACTCAGCCGATGCGGAGCCATCCACACCCAGAGTAATGTTCATGCCTTGTTTTTCCATTTCGATCACAGGGGAAATACCACTGCCTAAACGGCAGTTAGAGGTAGGACAATGGGCAATAGCGGTTTTGCTTGCGGCCAGTTTTTCAATAGCCGCTTGATCACACTTCACCAAATGGGCAAACCAAACATCTTCTCCCAACCAGTTGACGCTCTCGGCAAAATCCACCGCAGACATACCGTACTTTTCTTGGGCTTGTACTTCATCAAATCCTACTTCTAGCAAATGAGAATGCAGTTTTAGATCTTGGCTGCGCGCAAATTCAGCGCACAGTGCCAAATGTTCGGGCACAGAAGAGTGAATTAAACTGGTAGGAGCCACCACAACTTTCTTCATGGCATCGGCAGCGGATTGATGATGCCGGCTAACACTGTCTTGCATGCGTTGTAATACTTGATCGATACTTTCGGGTTGAATCCCGCTTTCCAACATACCTCGATGAGAGCCTTGCACCGTGGCGCTGCCACGACACAGCACTAAGCGCATTCCTAAATCATCAGCAGCTTGCCATACCGCCTCTTCAATTTCAGGGGAAGATTCACTATGGTATAAATAATGATGATCTGCGCAAGTAGTGGCACCGGATCGCAGTAATTCACACAAGCCCAACTTGGCGGCATGATACATAAGATCAGCATCAATCTTTGGCCAAAAACGATAAGGCACCGAGGCCAGCCAATCCCCCAAACCTTGATTAAGTCCAGCAGGAACGCCTTTTAAAACCGATTGAGCAAGGTGATGATGGGTGTTCACGAAACCGGGATACACCACACAACCTTTGGCATCCACAACGGTTTCATTTGACTGAACCACGAGCTGGTTGCCCAGCTCAGTAATGACGCCATTTGAAATACGTAAATCCGTATAGTTATGACGTTCATCGGTAAAAATAGCCTTGGCGTTTTGAATAAGGTAATCCATACATACTCCTTAATAAAAAGAGCAATGTCCTGGGATTACCCTGACCGCTTCTACTCTTACGAAAAAATTAACTCGAGAAACCAACACATAAGTATCGGTTTAAGTGACACGCGATCATATTTTAATAAGACATTAACTAAGTCAAGACCGAGCTTATATATAAACGCTTTCACACAAAAAACGCACCAAGAAACAACAAACAAAAGTGAAAAGTCACATTTCTGTGCAAACATGAACAAGCTTATTTATTGAAATGGGATGCAACATGTTAATTTTTGCAATTGGCATAAGCGTTGCAAAATAACTCATGTACAACACGTACACATGTATTGAGTAGAAGCGGTTAGGTTTTTTATCCCAATAAAAAGCCGGGTCATTGCTCACTTTTCGACAGGTTAAATGCAAATCGTATTTAGCGAGCGAAGGTGATGTAATGCATAGATCTTTTTCGCTACGGTTTGTTTTACCGGTCAAATAAGTGACCCATTTGGGTCAGTAACCGGAGAAACACTATGAAATTACCGACACTCATCTGCCACTCCTTAAGTGCCATCACACTGGCTTGTGCTAGCCACTTAAGCCTTGCAGCCGACAAAGTAACCTTTCAATTGGACTGGCTCCCTGGAGGCGATAAAGCCCCTGTTTACGTAGGCATCAAAAAAGGATTTTTTGCGGAGCAAGATATCGAAGTCAGTATTTCTCAAGGCCGAGGCTCAACCGACTCCATTAGTAAAATAGCAACGGGCAATTCTGATATCGGCTTATCTGATCTAGTTGCTCTATTGGTAGCAAAAGCCAATGATGACGTGCCGGTGAGCGCGGTTTATTCGGTTTTTAGTGAAGCTCCCCATGCCTTTTTCACTTTATCTGACTCAGGCATTGAACAGGTTCAGGATGTGGCAAACAAAAAAATTGCCACGTCCCCGTTTACTTCTTCCAATATATTTCTACCGCTTCTACTAGATAAAAACAAAATCAAAGAAGACAGCATCCAGCTTGTAAAAACCGATCCTGGTGCACTTAACCCAATGCTATTAACCGGCAACACAGATGTGGTGATTTCATGGATCACCGACAGTGAAAAATACAAACACCAAGCAAAATCAGCGGGTAAAGAGCTGACGATTTTACCTTGGTACGATGCAGGCCTTGAATTTTATTCCACAGCACTCATTGCCAGTGACGCATTCTTATCTGAACGTCCAGAGGTAGCCAAACGTTTCATTAAAGCTTATGCAAAAGCCATTGATTACACCTGGAAACACCCAGATGAAAGTGGCGATATGATTCATGCCATCGTACCAGAAGTGGATGCTAAAACCGCCGCGGATACGATCAAATCCATTAACAATCTAGTCTACAACAAAGCCAGTGAAGCCCATGGTTTGGGTTCATTCAATCCAGAACGTCTTGCCACCACGTGGAAGTGGACAGCACAAGCACAAAGCATCGAAGCGACCTCCTTTGATCCAGAAATGGCCATTAATCGCACTTTCGCCCTTGGAGAATAACCATGCAACCCTACGTTTCATTTGAACACGTTGGGCACACCTTCACTTTGGCCAATGGCCAAAGTGTTAACGCTCTGACCAATGTTAACTTTCAAATTAATAAGCATGAGTTTGTGGCTGTGGTTGGCCCTTCTGGTTGCGGCAAGTCGACCTTACTCAGGTTACTTTCCGGCTTAATACAGCCCACGCAAGGGCAGGTTAAAGTCTTTAATCAACCCATTACCCAACCCAGAGACGATGTGGGCATCGTATTTCAAAAGCCCACATTACTCCCATGGTTAACTGTGCTAGACAATGTATTATTTCCGTTGAAACACAAGTACGGTGTCGTGGCTAAAAAAGATAAAAGCAAAGCCCTTGAACTTATCGAAATGGTGGGGCTAAAAGATTTTAACCAGCGTCGCCCTGATCAATTATCCGGAGGCATGCAACAACGTGTAGGGATTGCACGTGCGTTACTGTTAGATCCAGATATTTTAATCATGGATGAGCCCTTCTCTGCGTTAGATGCTCTCACCCGTGAAGAAATGGGGTTCGAGTTATTGAAGATCTGGAATGATAAACCCAAAACCGTTTTATTTATTACACACTCTATTTCCGAAGCCGTGCTATTGGCCGATAAAGTATTTGTCATGAGTGAACGACCAGGCACCCTAGCCGAAGCCATCGAAATTGATTTGCCTCGACCACGCACATTACAAACCATTCAAGACAGTCAGTTCTCAACTTACACATCTCGCATTCGCCGACACATTTATAAACAGTCGCATAATCAAGATGTCTTAAAACAAACTGTGGCCTAGGAATTACTATGTGGATGTATTTGAAAATAAAACAGAAGTTACAACCCTGGTTACCAGCCATCACCCTGTTGGCATTGCTTCCTATTTGGGAGTTTGCTTGTTGGTTTGCCAAGGTGCCTAACTTCATCTTGCCAGCACCCTCTGAAATCTTTTCTGCCTTTTTAAATGTGGAGATGACACGTTGGCTAGATCATTCATGGGCAACCTTAAGAGTGGCGTTACTAGGCTTTGGGATTTCAATTGCCATTAGTATTCCGCTGGCTATCATCATGGTGAGATCGCAATTTTTAACAAAAACCCTCTTTCCACTTTTAGTGGTGATTCAATCCACACCTGTGGTGGCCATTGCGCCATTATTAATTGTGATTTTAGGTTCTGGTGAAGCCCCCCGTTTAGCCATTACCTGTTTAATCACATTCTTCCCACTTGTAGTGGCGGCAACCACTGGCATGCTCGCAACCCCACCGGAGCTCATTGAACTATCAAAATCCTTACGGGCATCCCCAGTTAAAGAAATTTGGCAAATCCGTTTGCCCTACGCCATTCCACACATTTTTAGTGGATTAAAAGTGGCGGTCACACTCGCCATTATTGGCGCTGTCATTGCGGAATTTGTCGCTGCCGAAAAAGGCCTTGGCTATTTTGTGCAATTCTCAACATCATATTTTAAGATTCCGCAGGCGTTTGCCGCATTGATATTTTTATCCATCATGAGTTTGGTTTTATTTAAAACCGTTCATTGGATACAAACCCTTTATTTTTCTTGGAGCCTTCCAGCACAAGATAAATAAAGAGAAACCGGAGTAGAAGCGGCGGACCCACAGTCTGGCATTGCTCCAATTAACAGCAGTTATCTGCTTATGAATTGGAGAGGTAATTATGAAAAATTATTCACTAACCGAATTAGAATTCGAAAGCACACTAGGTGGCATGGGCACAGAAACCCAAGATCGAATCATTCCCATCATTGATGTTTCAAATTTTGAAGCACGGCGTGAAGAAATCACCCAAGCTCTCTGGCAAGCCGCCACTGAGGTAGGCTTTTTTCAATTAAGCCATCACAATTTAGATTTGGATTTAATCCGTCAAACATTCAACGTGACGGAATCCTTTTTTGCTTTGGATCAAGAGCAAAAACAGTTATACCCGTTAAAATCTGGGCTCAATGCCGGCTGGGAATTTATGGAGCAAGTGCGCCCGTCCACCGGTACCGCGGATCAAAAAGAATCCTTTCAAATCACACTGCCTCATATGGACAATCTTTGGCCTTTACAAACCGTAGTACCGGAATTTCAGCGTACAGTACTGGAATTTGAATACAAAGCATGGCAACTAGGCATGCAAATT
>JBFEWA010000206.1:0-6018 GCA_041546605.1 Bermanella sp. | reverse complement strand
GATATATTAGAAGAGATTGGCTTTACCGTTGTCTGCGCCAATGACGGCATTGATGCGCTAAATATTTTAAAAGTTCATGCACAAAAACCGTTCAACTTAGTCTTAATGGATTGCCAAATGCCACAGATGGATGGCTTTGAAGCCACACGTCAAATTCGCGCTGGCACCTCAGGCATCATTCACGCCGACACCCCCATCATTGCTTTAACTGCGAACAACATGGAAGGTGATAAACAGAAATGTTTGGATGCTGGCATGAACGATTTTATCCCCAAGCCCATTGATCGCGCCTTGTTAGAACGTATTCTTATGTCTTGGCTTGTGCCAGCTTAAGTTAGAAAGCCAATCTAAAAATCTGACGAAGATCAGTGCAATCATCGCGCATCCATTTACACTGTCCATTTTTATAACTGCTTTTATCAACATGACTGAACTCAAACGCTCCATCAGTTTCTCCATGCTCACCCTGTATGGCCTTGGCACCATTTTAGGGGCCGGTATTTATGTGTTAGTGGGCAAGGTGGCCATCACCGCAGGCCTGTATGCCCCAATTTCGTTTTTGATCGCCGCGTTATTGGCTGGCGTAAGTGGTTATAGCTATGCCAAGTTAAGTGCTCAGTTTCCTAAAAGCGCAGGGGAAGCGGTATACATTCAAGAAGCGTTTAATAAGCAAACTCTGTCCACATTGATTGGTTGGATGGTGGTGCTCACCGGCATCGTCAGTGCCGCCACCATCAGCAAAGGATTTGTGGGTTACTTACAAGTGTTTATCCCCATCCCTGATTTTTGGGCCATCACCTTGTTGCTTATTACCATGACCGCACTGGCCGCCTGGGGAGTAAGCGAATCCGTCATGGTCACCGCCATCACCACCATTATGGGCATTGTGGGGCTGGGGTTAATCCTGATTTATTCGCTGCCCGCGTTTATGACACTACCGGATCGCATCCACGAATTGACGCCGCCTCTGTACAACGGCGAAATCTGGTACGGCATATTATTGGGGGCGTTCTTAGCGTTTTACGCCTTCATCGGCTTTGAAGACATGGTGAACATGGCCGAAGAAGTAAAAGAGCCACAACGCACCCTGCCCAAAGCCATTATTGCCGCCATCATCGTCAGTAGTTTGTTCTACTACTTCATTGCACTGGCCGCCGTCTTACAACTGCCTTTAGACGAACTCACCGCCAGTAAAGCACCTATGGCGGACATCATGCAGCGTCACAGTCAGCCCATGGCGTGGTTCATCAGTTTGATTTCATTAGCCGCCGTGGTGAATGGTGCTCTGGTGCAAATCATCATGGGGGCTCGCGTACTATATGGTATGGGCAAACAAGGCCTTGCCCCTGCTTGGCTAGCGACGTTACACCCAGCCCGGCAAACCCCACTGCTAGCCACTTTATTACTAGGAGGCATAGTATGGTTACTGGCTACGAATTTGGATTTAACCAATTTGGCCAAAATCACCAGCTTCATCATCATTGTGGTGTTCTTACTGGTGAATACGGCCCTCATCGCCTTGCATTACCGTAAGCAAACTGGCCCCATTAAGGTGTGGATTCCCGCCCTTGGGGTTGCCATGTGTCTGGTGTTTTTGTGCCTGCAAATTGTGCAAATGGTGACCTCAGGGGCCCCTATTGCTCATTAATACATCAGCTAATTGCACGGCATTCACGCCAACATGAGCAATCTTTGCAATCGCACATAAAGGGGCGGTTTTGACCGTAATTCCCCTGACAACCTCCATGGCCACTGATACAATCCGGCGCAATTATTATCCAGCTAAACCGCCGTTATTGCTCGATGGATAACGGCAGACTGACTTAAAAAAGGCACCTACATGGCGACTCTGTCCAACACTCGATTAAGCGATTTAGAAAATCGCAATGAATTCATTGGCCGTCACTTAAGCTTGAACGTGGCAGATGTGAACGCCATGCTAGCCGAAGTAGGCGCTGACTCTTTGGATGACCTAACGGCGCAAATCGTACCTAAGTCCATCCTGCGCGAGCCGTTCCTAGAAATGAACGACGCCGTACCCGAAGCCGAAGCTCTAGCCAACTTGAAAGCCCTTGCGGATCAAAACAAGGTGTACAAAAGCTTCATCGGCATGGGTTACCACGACACCCGTTTGCCTAACGTGATCGTACGTAACGTATTAGAAAATCCAGGTTGGTACACAGCCTACACCCCATATCAGCCAGAAATTGCCCAAGGTCGTTTAGAAGCCCTTTTAAACTACCAGCACATGATCATCGAATTAACCGGCATGGAATTGGCCAACGCCTCTTTGCTAGATGAAGCCACTGCCGCTGCCGAAGCCATGGCCTTAATCAAACGCCAAGTACGCAAAAACAAATCCAACGTCTTCTTTGTGGACGAGCTATGTTTGCCACAAACCATCGACGTATTAAAAACCCGTGCTGACGGTTTTGGTTGGGAGCTGCACATTGGCCCAGTAGAAACCGCCGCTGACGTAGAGTGTTTCGGTGCCCTGCTGCAATACCCATCGGTTGACGGCAACATCAACGACTTTGGTGAGCTAATCGAGCAACTGCACGAGAAAAACGCCATGGTGGCCATGGCCACAGACCTAATGGCGTTGACCATGTTGAAATCACCGGGCGAGCTAGGTGCCGACGTGGCACTGGGTAACAGCCAACGCTTTGGTGTACCAATGGGCTTTGGTGGCCCACACGCTGCGTTCTTTGCTACTAAAGATGAATTCAAACGTTCCATGCCGGGTCGTCTAATCGGTGTGTCCATCGATGCCAGCGGCAACCGCGCATTACGTATGGCACTGCAAACCCGTGAGCAACACATCCGTCGTGAAAAAGCCACGTCCAACATTTGTACGGCTCAAGTTTTACTGTCTAACCTTGCGTCTTTCTACGCGGTTTATCACGGCCCTGACGGCATCAAGCGCATCGCGCAACGCATTCACCGCATGACCGAAATCATGGCAGCGGCCTTAACCGATGCGGACATCGAAGGCCTAGTGGTTGTGAACCAAAGTGCGTTCGACACCCTAACCCTTGAAGTGCCAAACAAAGACGAAATTCTAGCCCGCGCCGAAGCGGCTGAAATGAACCTACGTACTCAAAGCCAAGTGGACGTTGACGGCGTGATTGGTTTCTCCATCGGCGAAACCACTACTCGCCAAGACCTTGAAGCCCTTTACCAAGTAATCACAGGTCGTACCGACATCGACATCGAAATGTTGGACGAAGAAGTGGAAAGCTCTATCCCTGAGAATCTACAACGTACCAGTGATTTCTTAACCCACCCTGTGTTCAACAGCTACCACACCGAACACGAAATGCTGCGTTACATGAAGCGTCTTGAAAACAAAGACCTTGCCATGAACCACAGCATGATCACCCTTGGCAGCTGCACCATGAAGCTAAACGCCACGGCGGAAATGATTCCGGTAACCTGGCCGACTATTGGTGGTATCCACCCATTTGCCCCTAAATCCCAAACCCCAGGTTATGAGCAACTGATCAAAAACCTAGACACCTGGTTGCGCGACATCACAGGCTTTGACGCCATTTGTATGCAACCAAACTCAGGTGCTCAAGGTGAATACGCGGGTCTAATGGCCATCAAGCATTACCATGAAAGCCGTGGTGAAGGTCACCGTAACGTGTGTCTGATTCCACAATCCGCCCACGGTACTAACCCAGCTTCTGCGCAAATGGCCGGTATGCGCGTGGTGGTCACCAAGTGTGATGACAAAGGCAACATCGACTTTGCAGATTTGAAAGCCAAAGCGGAAGAGCTAAGCGACAGCCTTTCGTGCTTAATGATGACGTACCCATCCACTCACGGTGTGTACGAAGACGGCGCCAAAGAAATCTGTGCATTAATTCATGAACACGGCGGCCAAGTGTATATGGACGGCGCCAACCTAAACGCACAAGTGGGCATCACCTCACCTGCGTACCTAGGTGCCGACGTATCACACATGAACTTGCACAAAACCTTCGCCATTCCACACGGTGGCGGTGGTCCAGGTATGGGCCCAATCGGTGTAGCCAAGCACCTAGCGCCATTTATTGCCAACCACGCCGTGCGTGAAATTGACGATGAATCCATTGGTCAAAGTGCGGTAAGTGCTGCGCCTTATGGTAGCGCCTCGATCCTGCCGATCTCTTACATGTACATCAACATGATGGGCGCCAACGGTTTACGTCAAGCCACGCAAATGGCGCTGTTAAATGGTAACTATCTTGCCAAGAAATTAGGCGAGCACTACCCAATTTTGTACTCCGGACAAAACGGCCGGGTGGCTCACGAATGTATCGTTGACCTGCGCCCTATTAAAGCCGACACCGGCATCACCGAAGTGGACATTGCCAAACGCTTAAACGACTACGGCTTCCACGCACCGACCATGAGTTTCCCTGTAGCGGGTACCTTCATGATCGAGCCGACGGAATCAGAAAGCAAAGTGGAATTGGATCGCTTCATCGAAGCCATGGTGTCCATCAAAGCAGAAATCAACGCGGTGAAGTCGGGCGAAATGGATGCCAACAACAACCCATTGAAGAACGCCCCACACACCATGAAAGATCTAGCCGGTGAATGGACCCGTCCTTACACTCGCGAACAAGCGGCCTTCCCAGTACCAGCGGTATACGCCAACAAGTTCTGGCCAACCGTGAATCGTATCGATGATGTGTACGGTGACCGTAACTTGATTTGCTCTTGTCCTGCGATTGAGGAGTATGAAGAGAAGTAAAACTGCGCGTTTCTTGCAGTTTTAGGAAAACAAAAAAGCAGCCATTTGGCTGCTTTTTTGTTTTCTTTTCACCTGACAATGACTTCCTATTGAATACCTCAAAAAACGCCTTGAGTCACCAAATCAATCAAGCCAACTAATACTAGAGCCGCCCAACCGCACCATAGCGGTTGGGAAATTATTACCTTTAACCTGTTACGCCCCTTTGACCATTCCTTTCACTTCGTATCCATGGGCAGATTTTTCAGGCTCATCCAACACCAAGGCAAATCGCCCCGCCCCTAAAAACAACTGCACCACAGCCATTAACGTCAGCACCAATGGGTATTCATAACCGCCACCAGTGTTAGTGAACAACCAACCAGCTCCCAGATGCGCCCAAGTGGCACCCAGCAAAACAGGAATCACTGCCAATGACACCAAGCGGGTATGAACACCCAGAATGAGCGCCACACCGCCAATGGCTTCTACCGCAAACACGGCGTAGGCCATCCATCCGGCCAAGCCAATGCTTTCAAAGAATTGGGCGGTACCAGGCAAGGTAAACACCATGGCTTTCAAATACACACTGTGAGCAATTAAAACCACACCTAATGTGATGCGTAAAATAAACGCCCCTAACTCAGGTTGTGGGGATGTGTGTTTAAGTGGATTCATTAAGTTCATTCGATCTCTCCTGTTTTTGATCAAGTCAGGAGCATCTTAGTCATTGCCTTTATGCAAATAAATTAGCAAAATACGCATTATTATTTTGCATATTTGCAATACAACCACCTTGGATATCTTATGGATTGGAATGGACTCAAAACGTTTTTAACCATTGCTGAGGCAGGCTCCCTTGCAGCAGCAGCCAAGCAATTGGGGGTGAACCACTCCACTGTGTATCGTCGCTTGCAGGCATTCGAGGCGGAAATTGGCAGTAAGCTGTTCAACCAAGTGGGCAATCAATATGTGCTGACTGAACTGGGTGAAAACCTAGTGTCACAAGGGGCCAATATCCAAGGGGCGTTTGATGACATCGAACGCTCCCTGATCGGTAAAGAGCAATTGCCCAAAGGCGTGGTAAAAATCACTGCGCCGTTTAATATTGCCAACCGACTTTTACCCAACGCCTTGGCCAACTTACGTAACGATTACCCAGATATTCACATCGAAGTGCTATCGTCCAACCAAGCCCTTAACATGAACACGCGCATGGCAGACATTGCCGTGCGTGCCACCACTGCGCCCCCTGAGCATTTAATTGGGCGCAAGGTGTGCGAGTTAAAATGGGG
>JBFEWA010000246.1:0-5094 GCA_041546605.1 Bermanella sp. | reverse complement strand
TTTACTGCTTAACTTAGAGAATGCTTTAGATTGTCAGACACGATTAGGCAATCCAAAGGGAAAAGGACAGCGTATGTTGTTCATTGTATTGCACGATACCCGTGCAGCTTGATCGATACCCCATGCAACAGCCCGTTCGATGATTCGCTCTAGCGCCTAGGTGAAATGGGCGCTTTAATGGCTGCCAAATAATGAAGGAGAACACCATGATTCATGCTTATGCCGCACACCAAGCCAAAGGGCCTCTAGAATCCTTTGAATATGATCCAGGGGCCTTAGGTAGCCAAGAAGTGGAAATCGAGGTGCATTACTGTGGCGTGTGCCATTCCGATGTGAGCATGTTGGACAACGAATGGGGCTTTAGCCAATACCCGTTAGTGGCTGGCCATGAAGTAGCCGGTGTAATAAGCCAAGTGGGGGAGCAAGTGACCCACTTAAAACCGGGCGATCGTGTAGGCTTAGGCTGGCACAGCGCTTATTGTAATCATTGTGAAAACTGCATGGGTGGGGATCACAACCTGTGTGCCACTTCCAGTCCTACCATCATTGGTCGTCATGGTGGCTTTGCCGATAAAGTGCGTGCACAAAGCACAGCGGTGATCAAATTACCTGAAAGTTTGGATATGAGTCATGCTGGCCCGCTATTTTGTGGCGGTGTTACCGTGTATAACCCCATGGTGCAGTACGATTTAAAACCCACTGCCCGCGTGGCGGTGATTGGCATTGGTGGCTTGGGCCACATGGCCTTGCAATTCTTGCGTGCTTGGGGGTGTGAAGTGACGGCGTTTACCTCTAATCCTGATAAAGAAAAAGAAGCTCTACAACTGGGTGCTCACAAAACCCTCAATTCCAAAGACGCCAAACAACTTGAAGCGGCGGCGGGCAGTTTTGACATGATCATTTCCACCGTGAATGTATCGCTGAATTGGGATGCGTATATCGGCACCCTTAAAGCCAAGGGCCGTTTGCATTTTGTGGGGGCCGTATTGGAGCCATTGAAGATCAGCGTATTCCCAATGATGTTGGCGCAACGCAGTGTGTCTGCAAGCCCTGTGGGTAGCCCGGCAGTGATTGCACAAATGCTAGAGTTTGCCGTGCGTCACGGAGTGAAACCGCAAGTGGAATTGTTTGATAAAGATAACATCAACGAAGCCATCGACCATGTGCGCGAAGGTAAAGCGCGTTATCGTGCGGTGGTGAAGTTTAAGTAGTTTTTGAAATTAAAACGGCCAATTTTTATTGGCCGTTTTTTTGTTGTCTATTTGTGTTTTTTGCACTGAGTTTGTTTTGTACGAGTGCGCACCGCGCCCGATTCCTTTCAAGGGTTAGCTTTTTCCTAATACAATTTTCGTATTAACAAATTATTCATCAAACCTTCATGGAATGGTTGTTGTACTCATGTCTGACTATGCTTAATGAGAGTAAAACGATGATAGATTCCCTTGGCAATGGAGCGTGTGATGAAATATGCAGATATCGGCCTGTTGGCCAATACCCATGTTAGGCACTTGCCCTTATCCCTTGAAAATAAAGCGGTCATAGAAGAGCTGGTTGCTCAGCACGGCTCGCCTTTACTGTTGTTGGACTGCCAAGTGTTGCGCCAGCAGTATCAGTTGCTTAAACATGCCTTGCCCAATGTGACCCTGCATTTTGCTCTTAAACCTCTGCCCCATGATGTGGTGGTGAAAACCTTGCTCAATGAAGGGGCTAGTTTTGATCTGGCCAGTAATGGCGAGGTGGATATGGTACGTCGCCAAGGGGTGAATCCGGATAACACGATTCACACCCATCCCATTAAGCGGGATTCTGATATTCGATATGCCATGGAGTACGGCTGCACGCGCTTTGTGATTGATGGGATCAATGAGTTACGCAAGTTCATGGCTTATAAAGATCAGGTGCAATTATTTTTGCGCTTAAGCTTTCCCAATGCAGATGTGTTTTCAGATTTGTCGAAAAAATTTGGTTGTAACGCGGATGCCGCCATTCCCATTTTGCAAGAGGCCAATGATTTAGGCATTCGCATTTCCGGCATTTCGTTTCATGTGGGTTCGCAAACCATGGACCCGCAGCGTTACGTATATGCCATCGAACGTTGCATGGAGGTGATCGAGAGTGCGCAACAATTAGGTTTGCCAGAGATCACCACATTAGATATTGGCGGTGGTTTTCCGGTTTCTTATGGGGAAGAAGATTTAAATATCCAAGAATATTGTGCCCCCATTCGCGAGGCTTTAAATAACGTGCCAAGCAAGATTGCATTATTGGCGGAACCTGGGCGTTTCATTGTGGGCCCAGCGGTTATGAGTGTGGCCTCGGTCATGGGGCAAGCCATGCGCAGCGGCAAGCCTTGGTATTATTTAGATGATGGTGTCTACGGGTCATTTAGCGGTATTTTATTTGATCAAGGGCATTATCCCATTGATGTATTTAATGCAGATGCACCCAGAGTGGAATCGGTTTTAGCTGGCCCCACCTGCGACAGTATTGATGTGATTGATGAAGGCATTATGCTGCCAAAATTAAACGATGGGGATTTAATCGTCACGCGCATGATGGGGGCTTATACCAGCGCCACGGCCACAGAATTTAATTTCTTTAAGAAGGCGAATATTGTGGCGCTGAATGAATGATAAAAGGTATTGTTTAGAGTGAAACCAAATACGCAATACCAATAGCTAAAGATAAAAATATCTCGAATACGGCACTGTTCGATTTATTTTGACTCTCTCGGTCTACTATACTTTTTGATTGATAATCAGGATGTCTGGTATGTACTTTTATAAGCTCACCATGCCATCGCTTATAACGTAATTGAATCGACCGCGCATTGATATTCTTCCTGTCATAGTTTAAATCTACTGTATATCTATACAGTAGATTTATCATGAAAATACCGATTTATAGACAGTTTGTCTCTGCTGGGGGTTTTGAAAGCCCTGCGGATGACTACTTGGAAGACACCTTAAGTTTAGATGAGTTATTAATTCAGCACCCTGCCGCTACTTATATGGTGTGGGCAAGGGGCAGTTGCCAGGAAGCCATCGGCATATTTGATGGTGACTTATTACTGGTGGATCGAGCGCTACGGCCTCGTCATGGGGATGTTGTGGTTGCACTATTAGACGGTGAATTAACCTGCAAAGTGCTGGATTTGAAGCGCAATCGTTTGCTGGCAACTAGCCCAAACCAAACCGCCATCGTCATACCGGATGAATTGGACGTATGTATCGAAGGAGTGATTCCGTTTTCCATTCGAGCCCATAGAGGTTGGCCGTGTTTGCCCTAGTGGATTGCAACTCCTGTTATGCCAGTTGTGAGCAAATCTTTCGCCCTGAACTTAGGGGAAAGCCCGTTGTGGTGCTATCCAATAACGACGGCTTTGTAGTGGCCAGAAGCAATGAAGCTAAGGCGTTGGGAATCCCTGATTTAAAGCCCTTTCATGAAGTAGAAAACATTCTTAAGCAAAATAACGTGGCCATTTTTAGCTCTAACTATCCATTATACGGAGACATTAGCCAGCGAGTAATGTGTACCCTAAATACCTTTTCACCTCACGTAGAAGTGTATTCAATTGATGAAATGTTTTTGTCGTTTCATGGCATGCAACATTTTGATTTGAACCAAATAGGGCAAACCATTAAGCAAACCCTTTGGCGGGATATCCGCATGCCTGTGGGAGTGGGGATTGCGCCTACAAAAACCTTATCTAAGTTAGCGAATCGAGCCGCCAAAAACATAGCCAAGCTTAATGGCGTTTGTGTCATGGACACGCCCGCAAAATGGCAATGGATGCAAAAGCGTACGCCTGTCAATAAAGTTTGGGGAATTGGCAATCGCCTTGCTGCACATTTAAAAGAGTTTGAAATATACACCGCCTATGACTTAGCAACGGCCAACGCCAAAACCTTAAGAAGACGTTTAAGCATTAATGTTGAAAGGTTAATTTCAGAATTAAATGGTACCGCTTGCTATGAGCTAGAAGAAATTCCACAGTCTAAAAAGCAAATATATTGTACTCGCTCATTTGGTGAAAAACTTACAGAGCTTGAACCCATACAACAAGCCATTGCGGTTTATGCTGCTAGAGCCGCGCAAAAACTACGCATGCAAAATGGTTTTACCCCTGCCATTCATGTGTTTTTGCATACGTCCCCATGGCAACCCAACTACTACTCCAACAGCATGACGGTTAAATTGTTATATCCAACCAATGATACGCGTATGATTTCTCATCATGCTCAAGCTGCCATCAAAAAAATGTATCGAGAAGGGTATCGTTTTATGAAAGCCGGAGTGGGTTTACTGGATGTACAAGATCGGCATTTTTACCAATACGACATGTTTTCACAAGGTCAAAGCACACACAGTGATGTATTAATGACAATGTTGGATAAAACCAATGGGCGATGGGGAAGAAACACCGTATTTTTTGGCGCAGAAGGGATTCATAAAAAATGGGCTATGCGACAAAACTATGCATCACCGGCGTACACAACGAATTGGGTTTCACTGCCAAACGTAAAATGTGTCTAGAGAAGTGGTCTCCCCACCAGGACTCGAACCTGCCGCTTAGTCACTGTGTAGAGGGTGCAGTTTTATTTTTAACGGTAACCAGAAGTGGTCTCCCCACCAGGACTCGAACCTGGAGCAGCCGCTTAGGAGGCGGCAGTTTTATCCTGTTAAACTATGGGGAGAACGGGGGCTATTCTAACCTTGTGGTTAAAAAACTCAATAAACTCATACACTTAATTCCTTTATATCAATTTCATCTGCGGTACTCTGGATTGAACTAGATCTTGAGTATTGAGTCTGACAGGACTAAGGTAAAAGCCAAATATAAAGCAGCTCACAGAAGCTGTGACCATGAGAGAAGATTATGCTCGATACCAAGCCATTGCTGATTGCACGTGAGTTTCCTGCCATCCAGCGTCAAACCCTCGAAATATTACAAGTGAACCTCGGATATTTGTGTAACCTGAGTTGCACTCATTGTCATGTGAACGCTGGGCCTCGTCGCACTGAATTAATGGACGAAGCCACCATTCAATTAGTGTTGGATGTGATTAAATCTAGAAACGTGAAAACCTTGGA
>JBFEWA010000472.1:0-1964 GCA_041546605.1 Bermanella sp. | reverse complement strand
GCCTAGATGTTTCTATCTGGTTATCGCTGGGGTTTATTGCGTTATTAATTTTATTCATCATGCGTGTGTTTATGATGATGCACGATGCAGGGCACGGTTGTTTGTTTGAGAAACCCTTAGGTAATCGCATTGCGGGTTTTATTATGGGAGTGTTATGTGGTGTGCCTGAATATGTATGGTCAAAACATCATGCTTATCACCATGCCACTAATGGTAACTGGAATAAATACCGCGGACCATTGGCAGTCCTATCCAGTGATGAATTTGCGGCTTTGTCTGAAAAGAAACAAAAGTCTTATGAAAATAGCCGTAATATTTTGTTGGCACCATTTGCTGGATTTATGTACTTTATTTTTACGCCTAGATTCACTTGGATCAAAGGTTCAATCCAATGCGTTGTGTTTGCAATCAAACAAAAGTGGGCCAATCCATCTCAAGGATTCTTGCAATCGTTGCAAGCATTTAAAACCGGTTACTGGGCAGATTGGAAAGAATATCGCCACATGGCTGCCAACAATATAGTGCTTATCAGTCTTATTGTATTAGGTTGTGTGTACTTTGGTGTGGCTCCATTTATGACGGTGTATTTAATTGCATTGTCATTGGCTGGGGCGCTGGGCATCATTTTATTTACCGTGCAGCATAACTTTGAAGGTTCATACGCAGTGGGTGATGCGGATTGGGATTACAATACCGCAGCTATTGAAGGTACCAGTTATTTTGATTTGCCAAGAATTCTACATTGGTTCACAGCGGATATTGGTTATCATCATGTGCATCATTTGTCGGCCCGTATTCCTAATTATAAATTACGGCAGTGCCATGAAGAGTATGCTCACTTGTTTGAGAGCGTGCCTAAAATACAATTAAAAGATATCGTGAGTTCTTTTAAATACATTTTGTGGGATGAAGCCAGTGGCCAATTAATTACGGTGGATCAATTTCATCAGCGTTATTCTCAAGCTGCGCTTAATTAAATAGATCTTTCAAATGTAAAGCCATAAAAAAAAAGGGTAACGTAAGTTACCCTTTTTTTTATGGCGACTAAGGCTTAACTATTGAGTGGGCGATTTGGATTTTCATCGTCATTCTCATAATCTCGCAAACTATGGAAAGCTTGTAATACGTTTTGAATGGCTTCCATCTTTTTAATTAAGTCGGTTAATAAAATTTCAAATGCTTGATCTTGCATGTCTGGCAGGTTTTTAAAGTCCGCATCCAGCTCTTCCATATAAGGTAAAAAGCGATTGCCGCTGGTTTTGAACGGGCTATCTTCAGGGAAAATGGCTTTGAATTTGGCTTTATTTTCTTGGGATAAACCATCGAGAATCTCATCGGCCTGAAGGGCAAAAGGAATAATGGCTTTAAGGGCTTCTTCGATGCGTTGGTGAATTACAGGTTCAGTCATAATCGTCTTAATTTTAGTCGTATTTCAACACCATACCATGCTGAGTGGGGCTGACAACCCATGAGCTGTGCTTTTGGCCGCGTTAATAGACGTTGAATATATTAAACAAGTGCTGAGTGATTTAAGCACAAAGGTGGAGAGGGGATAACCACCATCTCAAGGATTGAGATGGTGGTGGGAAGGTTTACTCTAGCACTTCAAAGGTTAAGCCGCTTTTATCTTGCAGGCGTTGAATCAAATCCTCTTGATAAATGCTGGCAGGGGTCCAGAAACCACCGGCTTTGTCTTCCTTTTTAATGTTGGCTAAACACACAGCTGCTTGGCCTAACATTTTTGCGGTGCTGCCATAGCCTGGATCGCGATCCCCTGTGACTTTTACCTTAATGACATCACCACTATCGGTTTTACCAATAAAGCGGTAATCGAAGCAGCCTTTTAATTGCTCTTCTGGCGTGGGGCCTTCACCGGGTTTAGGTAATACGAATTTTTCTAATAGCCAGCGGGTAGGGCCTATCGCGGCTAATAACATGAAAATGTTTAATCCCCAGCCCATGTT
>JBFEWA010000411.1:0-2660 GCA_041546605.1 Bermanella sp. | reverse complement strand
ATACCCTGCGACAAGCACCGGATGTGATCATGATTGGTGAGGTGCGTAGCGCCCAAACTATGAACCACGCCGTGACCTTTGCCGAAACCGGCCACTTATGTTTGGCCACCTTGCACGCCAACAACGCCAACCAAGCGTTGGATCGTGTGATTCACTTTTTCCCATCGGATCAACACACCCAAATATGGATGGATTTGTCCTTAAACTTGCGCGCCATTATTGCTCAGCAATTAATTCCAACACCGGATGGCAAGGGTCGTCGTGCCGTAGTGGAAGTATTATTAAATACCCCACTGGTACAAGACTTGATTCGTAAAGGTGAAGTGCACGAGCTGAAAGCCTTAATGAGTAAGTCCACCGAACTGGGTATGCAGACCTTTGACCAAGGCTTGTATAACTTGTATCAAGCCGGTGAGATCACTTACGAAGATGCGTTAAACCACGCAGACAGTGCCAACGATTTGCGCTTGATGATCAAGCTGGCCTCGGAAGATCCCGACCAATTATCATCGGCCACCAAAGGCTTAACCATACAGCAAGATTAACGCAGTTGATGAATGTGATATGCCACCGAGAGGTGGCATTTTTGTTTGGCTATTCAATTTATTAGATTGTTGGAACATTGTGATGAAAAAAATACTCACCGGGTTAGTGGTATTGATGGTAGCCGTACTGGCTTATGTCTTGTATCAATATCAAAACATAGCCGCCGAAGCAGAAGCACAAGTGGAGCGGGACATTGTCTGGTTGGAGCAAAGCTTTCGTAACCAAAGCAGCGATGCTTTGCAGCTGGATCATAAAGACGATAAATACGTGCAAACCCAGCTGGTGATGCAGAGCGTGAATGAAGAGCAAAAGTTTGTGCGCCACTACCACAGCTTGTTCATTAAAAACGGGCAGCGCAGTTGCTTGTTGTCACAGGTGACCTATTTCCAAATGCAGCCGGAAATATTTAAACAAACTTGGCTGGAATCGGCAGAGCATTGTTTGCCTTAATTACTAGCCTTAAAGAGCTATAAAAAAGCCCTTGTTCAATTTGTGTTGAACAAGGGCTTTTTCGTTTTTAACCAGCGCTAAAAATCAAACCTGATGAACAATGTGCCCGCCATTAATGGTGCACACCACTTGCCCGGTGAGGGTTTGGTTCAACCAAGGATTATTGGCCCCTTTGCTCACTAAGCTGGCCGCTGTGATGGTTTGCTCACAGGTGTCATCTACGATACACAGATCCGCGCGTTGCTCTAATGCAATGCTGCCCAGTTTTTTGTGCAACACCTTAGCCGGTGATTGCGTGACGGCATTGATGGCGGCACTTAAATTCAATTCGCCTTTTTTCACTAAGCTGAGTAACACTTGAGTGAAGTTATTTAACGTGCTGATGCCCATTTCACTGGCAGAGAATGGCGCCATTTTAGAGGCCAGATCTTGCGGTAAGTGGTTAGAGCAAATGGCAAGGTGACCATTGTTCACTCCGGCCAATAGCGCTTGGCGATCTTGCTCGCTGCGATACACAGGAGACACATGCATCAAGCTGTTATAGCCGCGGCAGTCTTCATCAGTGAACACTAAGTTGCCAAGGGCCACGTCTGCGCTAACCGGTAAACCTTTCTCTTGTGCTTCGATGATCATGTCCAGGGCGCGGGCGCTGCTGATGCGAGAGATGTGCAAACGCACGCCAGTTTCTTCACACAAAATTAAGTGCTGTGCTAAGGCAGAGGTTTCTGCACTTATCGGTACGCCAGCCAAGCCCATTTGGGTGCTGGCTGGGCCTTCGTGCATGCAACCACCGTGGGCCAGTGCGCTATCTATGGGGGTCACCATGGCGGTGATGTCGAAGCCCGCTGCGTAGTGGTAACACTGTTTAATTACGTGGCTGTTTTTAAACGCTAATTCTAAATTGCTAAGCGCCACACAACCGGCTTCTTTTAAGCCGGACATGTTGCTCAGTTGCTCCCCTTCTAAACCTGCGGTTAACGCACCTATGGTGAGCACGTTACAGTAACCGGCTTGTTTGGCTTTTTCTTGAATCAGTGAAGCCACCGCTGCGCTGTCGATCACCGGTTTGGTATTGGGGGTGCAACATACAGTGGTAAAACCAGATTGCGCCGCCGCTTGGGTTTCGCTGGCGATACTGCCTTTTTGGGTAAAACCGGGCTCGGCTAAAAAGCTGTGCAGATCAATAAAGCCTGGGAAGATTTTTTTACCGCTGGCATCGATGGTGGTGTTGGCGGTGAAGCCTTCAGGGGCGGCACCTAGTGCCACGATACGCTCGTTTTCAATGAAGATGTCCATGACACCATCAAGGTTTTGGCTTGGGTCAAAAACATGGCCGCCACGAATGCATAAAGTATGTTGAGGTTGTAGCTGCATTATTTTGCCCCCTCGCTGTTTTGTTCTTGCAAGGTCTGTTCTTGATTTTGTCCGCCCATGGCCATGGCCATTACTGCCATGCGCATGGGGATGCCGTTACTTACTTGTTTAAGAATCACGCTTTGTGGGCCATCGGCCACGGCACTTTCAATTTCCACGCCGCGGTTAATTGGGCCTGGGTGCATGACGATGGCTTCTGGGTTGGCATAGGCCAGTTTTTCGGTGTTTAAGCCGTACAAACGATAGTATTCAGATTCGCTTGGCAGTAGTGCGGTTTGCATGCGCTCTTT
>JBFEWA010000487.1:0-1743 GCA_041546605.1 Bermanella sp. | reverse complement strand
TGCGCTACAACAGCAATTTATTATCCGATGAACCCGACCTAACACCTCTGGAGCAGCAATTCACCGTAGCCAATCGTCAGCGAAAAAACAGCTTTCAATACATAAATGGGCGCAGTGAATCATGGACAATCTGGACCATCACGTTAATCCCGAAACGCAAAGGCAACTTGGTAATCCCATCCATACGTTTTAAGAATGAAACCACCAAGCCCATTCAAATCAATGTCGCAAAATTAGACCCTAGCCTTAAAAAACAGGATAAGGATGTTTTCTTTGTCACCGAGGCAGACATTAAAACCGGTTACGTGCAGGCTCAAATTGTTTATACAGAAAAACTCTATTTCTCTGTGCCGCTGGATAACAGCCAACTGAATGAAGTGGAAGTAGAAGATGCGGTTGTACAACCCTTAGGGGAAACCAAGCAGTATCGCACCAGCCTTAATGGACGCAGCTTTGATGTGTATGAACGTCGTTATGTGATTTTCCCGCAGATCAGTGGCGAACTGATCATTCCTGGCCCAAGATACACAGGGGAAATCAGTAACGGTCGCTGGCGCCCTGGACGCCCTATTTCAGTTAGCCACCCGCCCTTGCGCATTCAAGTTTTGCCACAACCGGCAAGCTACCCTCAATCCGCTGCTTGGCTACCGGCAAACGATGTCAAACTGGACTTTCGCTGGTTAGGGGATACAGATCGTTTAAATCAAGGTGAACCGATTACTTTGGCATTGACCCTTACGGCGCAAGGTTTAAGCGCCGCGCAACTGCCTAAATTAGAATTGCCCGATACCAAGGGTTTAAAATATTACCCAGAGCAGACTCAAACCAATGACGTGGCCAATGACTCTGGCATAACCGGTGTTGCCACTCAAAACATTGCCGTAGTGGTCAATAAAAAAGGCGAAGTGCGCTTACCTGAAGTGCGCATCCCTTGGTTCAATATTAAAAGCGGCCGCTTGGAATACGCCACCATGCCAGCGCAAACCTTGAAGGTATCCGGCGTGGCCATGCCCTCTCAAGCGCCACAAGCTCAATCTTCAGATCTGAGTCGTGAGCCTGAGCCTCAAGACATGAATGCAGTGGCGCAAGCGCCAGAAAACGAAGGTGTGAACATTTGGCCTGTGATCAGTTTAATTTTCATGCTGCTTTGGCTTATCACCAGCTATCTACTGTGGCGTCAAATGCAAAATGGCGAAAGCAAAACCAAAGAGGCCAGCCCGTCACAACTGACGCTATCCGCTAAACTCAAAGCCATTAAACAAGCGTGCCGAAATAACGATGCCAATGTGGCCCGCGCCGCCATATTGGCTTGGGCACAAGCCCAAGGACACAGTAACATAACGCGCCTTGAACAAGTGGCACAATTCAGTGATGATGCTGCCCTTAAGCAGGCCCTACAAGAGTTGGATTACACCCTATACTCACCCAATGGAAACAGTGCGTGGCAAGGGGAATACTTATGGCAATTGATTCGTGCCATTAAACCGCAAAGGGATGCAAGTGCATCGGCATTGGCCCCCTTATACCCAAATGAAGCCACCAGTTGAGAAAAACATGACAGAGCAAGATGAAATGTGCCCTTGTGGTAGCGGCAAACCCTATGAAGAATGCTGCAAACAAGAATACGATCGCGCCAACGCGGCCCGCGAAAAAATTAAACAGGCCATGAGCGATCCTAAAAAGGCACAAGAATTAAAAGAACTGCTAAAAAATGCCAATAAAGGCGACTAATATGTCGCCTTT
>JBFEWA010000498.1:0-1615 GCA_041546605.1 Bermanella sp. | reverse complement strand
TATTTTCTGCTTCAAACGCATTTACTAACTGCAGAACCGATAAACCATTTCCAGTTCCTAAATTAATGGCATTTACACCAGTCAACCCACCCAACATTGCTTGTACTGCTTTAACATGCCCCTTGGCTAGATCGACTACATGTATGTAGTCACGTACACCTGTACCGTCAATAGTTGGATAATCACCGCCAAACACGCTTAACTGGGAGAGCTTGCCAACCGCCACTTGTGATATGTACGGCATCAGATTATTAGGAATGCCGTTAGGGTCTTCGCCAATTAAACCGCTAGAATGTGCCCCCACCGGATTAAAATAGCGTAATAAGCTGATCGACCAAGGGTTATTAGAGGCACTTAATTTATCCGCCACTTCTAAATCACGATAAATATTTTCAACCATTAATTTACTGGCACCGTAAGGATTAGTGGTCGACAGTGGCATATCTTCTGTTAGTGGTAATTTCTCTGGGTCGCCATATACGGTGGCCGATGAGCTAAATACCAGCTTTTTAATGTTTGCCTTTTCCATTTCTTGTGCAAGTACAATGGAACCGTAAACATTATTATCGTAATAATTTAGCGGTTGCTCACATGACTCGCCTACTGCTTTTAATCCTGCAAAATGAATGACCGCTTTAACGTCATTTTGCTTAAAAATAGATTGCAAGCATTCACGATCCCTCACATCACCCTGAATAAAAGGAATTGATGCAGCGGTTATTTTTTCCACACGATTTAAGGATTCTACTTTACTATTGGACAGGTTATCCAAAACCAGTACGTCAAAGCCTGCATTGATAAGCTCAATACATGTATGGCTTCCTATAAATCCTGCACCGCCTGTTACTAAAATTTGCATATACTTCTATCTTTCGCTCACTTAATGAGCTCCTACAGTTTCTTTTGTTCGCAGTCTGCACACAAAACATTCACTAAGTTCATTGAGCACGCTATCTCGCGTTCATAATGTCCGTCATTTTAAGCACAAAATAAGCGCCAACTTCAAACACAACACCTACATAACTATTACAAACGCACACTTCCGGTTATTTATTCCTCGGCACCCAAATATTTATTTTGGGGTACATTGCCTGCAATTTAATCTTGAGAGCTTGTTTTGCTCGATCATCACCATGAATCAATCGAATTTCGGAAGGTTTGCGCCACATCCTTTTAACAAAATTTAACAAATCCGTTTGCCCTGCGTGGGCGCTATAGCCCCCTATTGTATAAATTCCGGCCTTTATTGTTATTTTTTGCGCCATTTATGGTCACGTATCCGCCACTAGGACCATACTTTTGTATTAACCGACCTATTGTACCGAATGCTTGAAAACCTACATATAAAACATCGTGACGTGGGTCGCCTAACATGGCTTTTAAGTAGTTCATTACTCGGCCCCCATTACACATCCCACTGGCGGCGATGACAATAGCTGGACGTTTATTGTTCGCTAAATACTCAACGGTTTGTAAATGGGTCTTATGAGTATCGATTGTCGTCACATTTTCAAAAGTTAGGGGTTTTCGGCCCATTTTTACCTTTCGCTGGGCTTCTTTATCCCAACAGTGTTTAAGTTGGCCAATGGCATGGGTGAATTTTGCCGCTAAGGGG
>JBFEWA010000447.1:0-2217 GCA_041546605.1 Bermanella sp. | reverse complement strand
GGGTTTTCGTGATCCGACTCGTCACGCAAGTCTGTCACCATTGGCAGCTTTTTCTTCTGCATTTGATCCGCGATTTGTTCTAGCACTTTATTGCCTGAACACTGATGCGGTAATGCCGTAATAATGATGTCGCCATCTTCCATGCTGTACACAGCACGCATCTTCACGCTGCCACGGCCGGTTTCATACATTTTCTGCATGTCCGCTTTTGGCGTGATGATTTCAGCATCCGTTGGGAAGTCTGGCCCTGGAATAAATTGAATCAATTCTTGCGTAGTCGCTTTTGGATTATCCAACATGTGAATACATGCGTTGGCCACTTCGCGTAGATTATGCGGTGGAATATCCGTAGCCATACCCACGGCAATACCCGTTGTGCCGTTTAATAAAATATTAGGCAGGCGTGATGGCAAGGTCACCGGCTCTTCGAGAGACCCATCAAAGTTAGGTTGCCAATTCACCGTGCCTTGGCCTAATTCGCTTAATAAAACGTCAGCGTATTTGGTGAGCTTACTTTCGGTATAACGCATGGCGGCGAAGGATTTTGGATCATCCGGGCTACCCCAGTTACCTTGACCGTCCACCAATGGATAACGATAAGAAAACGGCTGCGCCATTAACACCATGGCTTCGTAACAGGCGCTGTCACCGTGGGGATGAAATTTACCCAGCACGTCACCCACGGTACGAGCAGATTTTTTATATTTAGCACCGGCTTTTAAACCCAATTCACTCATGGCGTAAGTGATACGACGCTGTACGGGTTTTAAACCATCACCTATGTGTGGCAATGCGCGGTCCATGATGACGTACATGGAATAATTTAAGTACGCGCTTTCTGTGTAGTCTTTGAGGCTTTGACGTTCGATGCCGTCTTCGCCAATTACGATGTCATTCATTCTTTTTATCTCTCCTAGCTTATATCGCTAAGGCTTCTAAATTTTGTAATTGAATTTCTAATATGAATTCTCGTGAGCTGCGCATTCGCGTCATGAGCGATGGAAGAACAAGGCAAAAAAATGCGAGGGGGCGGAGTTTATAAACCATAAATGACAACCCCGAGCATTTTTTTAACGCAGTTATTCCAAGCGCAATAGCGAATCGCTATACCTCTAACTCAACCATATTGCCCTTCTCTTCCAACCAGTTCTTTCGATCCGCCGCACGCTTCTTACCGAGCAACATATCCATGATTTCATTAGTGCCATCACCTGGCTCAATGGTGAGCTGCACTAGGCGACGCGTATCTGGGTCCATGGTAGTTTCACGCAATTGCAGTGGGTTCATCTCACCCAAACCTTTAAAGCGTTGCACGCCCACTTTGCCTTTTTTCTTTTCCGCTTTGATGCGATCCAACACGCCTTGGCGTTCGCTTTCATCCAAGGCGTAATACACTTCTTTACCCACATCGATACGATACAAAGGCGGCATAGCCACATACACATGGCCTTGTTCTACGAGCGGACGGAAGTGACGCACAAACAATGCACATAACAAGGTAGCGATGTGCAAACCATCACTATCCGCATCCGCAAGAATGCACACCTTGCCATAACGCAAATTGGTTAAATCATCGGAGGCAGGATCAATGCCTAGTGCCACAGAAATATCGTGAATTTCTTGACTGGCCAGCACTTCGCCGCTTTCCACTTCCCAACTGTTTAGGATCTTACCGCGCAACGGCATGATGGCTTGGTTTTCACGGTTACGGGCTTGTTTCGCAGAGCCCCCCGCCGAGTCACCTTCCACTAAAAATAATTCGGAGTAAGCCGGATCACTGGCCGAACAATCCGCCAGCTTGCCAGGTAGGGCTGGGCCTTGGGTGACTTTTTTACGCACCACTTTTTTCGCGCTGCGCATTCTGCGCTGCGCATTGCTGATAACCATTTCTGCAATTTGCTCGCCTAAAGCGGTATGTTCGTTCAGCCACAAACTGAACGTGTCTTTCACCACGCCGCTGACAAACGCGCTGGCTTCACGACTGGATAAGCGCTCTTTGGTTTGACCGGAGAATTGCGGGTCCGCCATCTTGGTACTTAATACATAGGCCACCTTGTCCCACACATCATCTGGCGTCAGCTTCACACCACGGGGCAATAGGCTGCGAATCTCACAAAACTCACGCAGCGCTTCTAACAAGCCAGTACGCAAACCGTTTACGTGTGTGCCCCCTTGTGCGGTGGGAATCAGGTTCACGTAACTTTCCATGAGCTGCTC
>JBFEWA010000355.1:0-3334 GCA_041546605.1 Bermanella sp. | reverse complement strand
GCACCACGAGGTAGCCTTGTCAGTTGGCGTTCAGCGCATGGTTCGCAGTGAAAGTGGATCATCTGGTGTGATGTTTACCCTGGACACTGAGTCAGGTTTTGATCAGGTGGTTTTCATAACCAGTGCCTATGGCTTGGGCGAAACCGTTGTTCAAGGGGCTGTAAACCCGGATGAATTTTACGTACACAAAAAATGCTTAAGCGAAGGGCGTCCATCTATTTTGCGACGCAACCTAGGCGCCAAAGCCATTAAAATGATTTATTCCCAAGATGCCTCGACTCCAGTTGAAACTGTCCGTGTTGATAGAGAAGAGCGCTTTAAATTCAGTATCTCTGACGAAGATGTGTTGGAACTGGCCAAGCAAGCATTAATTATTGAGCAGCACTATAAGCGCCCAATGGATATCGAGTGGGCCAAAGATGGAGTTAATGGACAGATTTATATTGTTCAAGCACGCCCTGAAACCGTGAAATCTCGTGCCAGCAAAAATGTTATGGAGCGATACATCCTGAAAGAAACCGGTACGGTTTTATGTGAAGGGCGTAGCGTTGGTCACCGAATAGGTCGCGGCCCTGTAAAAGTATTGCGCAATGTGGATCAAATGCAGGATATCGATGAAGGGGATATCTTGGTAGCCGATATGACGGACCCAGACTGGGAGCCGATCATGAAAAAAGCCAGTGCGATTGTTACTAATCGTGGTGGTCGCACATGTCATGCCGCCATTATTGCCCGTGAACTCGGCATTCCTGCTGTGGTGGGTTGTGGCGATGCTACGGACGAGTTGCAAAACGGCCAATTAGTAACGGTATCTTGCGCAGAAGGTGATACCGGTTTTATCTATGATGGGTCACTTGAGTTTGAACATAAAACCAACTCGGTTGGTAATATGCCAGGGCTTCCATTTAAAATCATGATGAACGTGGGTAATCCTGATCGCGCTTTTGATTTTCAATCCTTACCCAACGAAGGTGTAGGCTTAGCGCGCTTGGAATTCATCATTAATAGGATGATAGGCGTGCATCCTAAAGCCCTATTAAACTTCAAAGATCTGCCTGAAGAAATTAAAACCACTGTAGAGCGTCGAATAGCTGGTTATGAGTCACCAATTGACTTCTATATAGAAAAATTAGTGGAAGGTATTAGTACATTGGCCGCTGCTTTTTATCCTAAAAAAGTGATTGTGCGGTTATCTGATTTTAAATCAAATGAATATGCCAATCTTATTGGTGGGCGTTTATATGAGCCAGAAGAAGAAAACCCAATGTTGGGTTTCCGTGGTGCGGCTCGTTACATCAGTAAATCTTTCAGGGATTGCTTTGAGCTTGAATGTCGTGCCATTAAAAAAGTACGCGAAGAAATGGGCTTTTCGAATGTAGAGCTTATGGTGCCGTTCGTGCGCACGGTTGGTGAGGCCAAGCAAGTGGTGGATTTATTATCCACTAATGGTCTTAAGCGTGGTGAAAATGGATTACGCCTTATTATGATGTGCGAATTACCTGCCAATGCTTTGCTGGCAGATGAATTTTTGCAGTACTTTGATGGTTATTCTATTGGTTCAAATGATTTGACTCAGTTGACCTTGGGCCTTGATCGAGACTCAGGTGTGATTGCACATTTGTTTGATGAGAGAAATGATGCCATTCGCCAGTTAATGCACATGGCTATTTCGGCATGTAAAAAGCAAAACAAATACATTGGTATCTGTGGCCAGGGGCCAAGCGATCATCCGGATTTTGCAAAATGGCTAATGGATGAAGGGATTGATAGCGTATCGTTAAATCCAGACTCAGTGCTGGATACTTGGTTCTATTTAGCAGATAAAGATCAATAAATAAGGGTAAGAATGAAAAGTAGTAGTGCCTTATTTCCGGTCGCATTAATGCGGGCTGAGGTATTGTCTTCTGAATTAATTGAAGACACTTATTTATTAAAGCCAAACAATAGTGCAGACCCTACTGCTCAAGTGGCGCTTTCCCGTCTTGGCTATTATGAAAATAAAGATAAAGACCGTGGCCAGCCTGTGGTTTTGATTCATGGTGCATTTTCAAATCGAGGCATATGGCTTGATAGTCAATTACAAGGTATGGCCAGATTTTTACTTGAGCATGGGTTTGATCCTTGGATGCTGGAGTTTCGTGGTCATGGGGATAGCCCAGAAAATCAACAGTATGAAAAAAATACATTAGAGCTATATGCTGAATATGATTTGCCTGCGGTTGAAGCCTTTGTCTATGAGCAAACCAATAAGAAGGTGCTGTGGATTGGTCATTCAAGTGGCGGGCTGTGCATTGCTACGGCTCTAGCTGCTCGCTATGTTAATCAAAACACGCTTGGCGCTGTTCTGTTTGGCGCTCAGGTTTCACGCTACCCATTAGCGTTATATATTCCTTTTGCAAAGACCATTGCTAAATTTTGGCTGCTGACGAAGAGTCAAATTCATAATTCGAAGTATGGCCCAGAGGCCGAGCCAAAAGGCGTTGGGCTTGAATTTTTAAGGTGGGCCAGTTTGTTTGCTCGCTGGAAATCCAAGAAAGGAATTTCATTTAAAAAGGAAGCGGCTAATTGCACTCTTCCAATACTGGCTTTTGGTGCAAAAAAGGATCGTTCTGATCCAGCAAAAGCCTGTGAGAAGTTCATTTCTCATTTTGGTGGTGAAACGCAATTCCATTTGTTGTCAAAGCAGCGCGGATTCACCCAAGATTACAATCACGGAAGCATGGTAAAAAGTGAGGCGGCTCAAAAAGAAGTTTGGCCTCATATTTTGAATTGGTTTCAGTCAATCAGCAATAACACTCAGGAGTAATGTAATGACTCAGTATGTCACCCCAGATTTATGTGATGAATATCCAGAAGTGGAAGTTTTAGAGCCAATGTTCAACAACTATGGCGGCCGTGAATCCTTCGGTGGAGAAGTGGTTACCATTAAATGCCATGAAGACAATTCTTTGGTTAAAGAGAATGTAGATAAGCCTGGCAAAGGTAAGGTAATGGTTGTTGATGGTGGTGGCTCTTTGCGCAATGCGCTGCTTGGCGATATGCTTGCTGAAAAAGCAGCTAAAAACGGCTGGGAAGGCATTGTGATTTATGGCTGCATTCGTGATGTTGATGTCATTATGGAGACGGATTTAGGTGTTCAAGCTTTGGCCACGAATCCGCGTAAGACCGAGAAAAAAGGCATTGGTGAAATGAATGTGCCGGTTAAATTTGCTGGTGTAGATATTCGCCCTGGGCAATTTATCTATGCAGATAACAATGGCATTATCGTTTCCGATAAAGCCCTAAGCATGCCAAATTAATATTCGCTATAAATAAAAAAAGGCCGCACCAAGTT